>NZ_RXKV01000005.1:0-206870 GCF_016805595.1 Serratia sp. 4542 | reverse complement strand
CTTCAAGACTTGATATTTTTTGCATCCGAAGATGCTGGATATCGTCTTGTGGAGTGCCCACACAGATTGTCTGATAAATTGTTAAAGAGCAGTGAGTTAGGCGCTTTCGCTTGCTAACTCGAGGTGGCGTATACTACGCTTTCCTCTTTCAGAGTCAACCCTAATTTTCAGGATTTTTTCTCTTTCTTCCCGGCCGCTGTGTGAAGTGAATCACTTGCGCCGTGTCGATGGAGGCGCATTATAGGGATCCGAGTTTTTTGCACAACCCCTTTTTTGATCTTTTTTTTCTGTTTGCACACTTTTCAGCCCTTCCGGGTGGATCTTGTGCGATCAGGGCCATTTTCCGCAGGATCCGGCGCTGCTGTTGGTTGTAATTCCATCGCCAGAGTCTAGTATTGCCGGTAAATATGATCCCGACGTGAGGCAGCATTATGTCCGATGCAGTACGTTCTTATCTTCAATACACCCCCAAACTCGGTCAGCGCGTCTTGATCGATCCTTCCAGCGTCGTGATCGGCGACGTCGATCTGGCGGATGACGTCAGCATCTGGCCGCTGGTCGCTATCCGCGGCGACGTCAATGCGGTAAAGATCGGCGCGCGCAGCAATATTCAGGACGGCAGCGTACTGCATGTGACTCACCGTTCCGAACACAACCCAGACGGTTATCCCCTGCTGATTGGGGAAGACGTGACCGTGGGCCATAAAGCGATGCTGCACGGCTGCGCCATCGGCAACCGGGTGCTGGTCGGTATGGGATCGATCCTGTTGGACGGTGTAGTAGTAGAAGACGACGTAATGATTGGTGCCGGCAGTTTGGTGGCGCCGGGCAAGCGCCTGGCGAGCGGCTATCTTTATATGGGCAGCCCGGCACGCCAGGTTCGGCCGTTGACCGCCGCCGAGTTGGAGGGATTGCTTTACTCTTCTAACAACTATGTACGCTGGAAAGACGAATACCTGTCGGAAGATATCTGATGGGCGCCCCGTTCCCTATAAAGAGAACGGGGTAGGATTTATGCCGCCAGCTCGCTGCGCAGCTGGCGCAATACCGGCTCGATCTCTGGCATCACTCCGTGCCAAAGCAGGAAAGCATGCGCCGCCTGCCCCACCAGCATACCCAGCCCATCGGCATATTCCGTTGCCCCCCGCTGCTGCGCCCAGGCCAGGAATGGCGTGACGCCCTGCTGATAGAACATGTCATAACAACGGGTTTTCGCGTTGACTACGCCCGCGGGCAAGGCCGGGATCTCCCCGCTGATGCCGGACGCCGTCGCATTGATCACCAGATCGAACGCTTGCTGATCCAGTTGATCCATCGGCGCCGCCGAGATTTCCCCCAAATGCCGGAAAGCGTGGGCCAACTCTTGAGCCCGGCTGAAGGTGCGGTTAGTGATCGTGAGCCGGCAGCCGAAAGACAGCAGCGGTAGGATCACACCGCGCGCTGCGCCGCCGGCGCCCACCAGCAGAATGCGATCCTGCGGCCGGATCAATTGTTGACGCTGCAGATCGGTCAGCAAACCGACGCCGTCGGTGTTATCCCCCAATAGACCGCCATTCGGCAATACCTTCAGGGTATTGACCGCCCCGGCCATCGCTGCACGCTCGCTCAGCTCGGAGGCGAGCTCATAAGCACGCTCTTTGAAAGGCACCGTGACGTTCGCCCCCAGCCCTCCGGCGTGGATAAACGCCTGCAGGCTGGTTTCAAAACTGTCCAACGGCGCCAACACCGCTCCATAAGGATGCTCAATGCCAGTCTGGGCAGCGAACAGCGCATGAATTCGCGGCGACTTGCTGTGACCAATAGGGTTGCCAAATACCGCAAACTTCTCCATGCCCATTACCTCTAGCCCTGACGGATCTGTTCGCCGGTCAGAGCATCTCTGATTTCGGAAGGATTAAGACGGCCACCCACCTCGCCGGCCAATACCGGGAAAGCAGTGCCGAATTGTCGTGTGACTTCATCCGCACTGCGGCACGGCTCCAACCCACTGAGATTGGCACTGGTCGATACCAGTGGCTTACCGTACTGCCGACACAGCCGCTGCACCAACGGGTGATCGCTAACGCGCACCGCCAGCGAGCTGAAACGCCCGGTCAGTAAACGTGGCGTCTCCGGGCGAGCAGGCAACACCCAGGTTACCGGCCCAGGCCAGCTGGCGAACATCGTCGCGCGCTGCTGTTCGCTGAGCGCACTGTCGTCGATATAAGGCTTAAGCTGCGCATAGTCGGCGGCGATCAGAATCAGCCCCTTTTCCCACGGCCGCTGTTTCAACGCCAGCAGCGCATTGACCGCCTGTTCGCTGTCGGGATCGCACCCCAGGCCGAATACCGCTTCGGTAGGATAGGCAATCACCTGCTGTTGATGCAAAGCATCGATGATAGATACAAGGTTCGGGCTTAATTCTGAGTTCATGATGTGATTATTCTGTAGTCGCGACGGGTTTTCCGCACAGCTTGCTGGCACAGCACAGGACGGGGCCTTTTGCCGTGCGCTTTTCCATCAGCAGCGGATAATGGCAATAGGCACATTCACCGGCGACGGGTTTAACATTGAGGGCAAATTGGCATTCCGGGTAACGATCGCAGGAGTGAAAAACCTTGCCATAGCGCGATTTACGCTGCAGCAGTTTGCCCTGACCGCACTGCGGACAGGTAATGGCGGTTTCGTCAGGCTTATCGATCACTTCAGTGTGATCGCACTGCGGATAATCGCTGCAACCGATAAACATGCCATAGCGCCCCTGGCGCAGCACCAACGTCGCCTGGCACTTCGGGCACTGTTGCCCATCCAGCACCTTGACGATATGCCCGTCGGCCTGCGCTTTCAGCGGGCGAATATATTGGCATTCAGGGTACTGGGAACAACCGAGGAAGGGGCCATGGCGACCGCTACGGATCACCAACTCGGCCCCGCATTCCGGACAGGGTTCATTTTGCCTGGCGGCAAAAATCGCGTTTTTTGTCATAACGTCTTCTATGCGCGTTATCGGCTCAATGCAGATAACCTTCGTTCACTTCAAACAACAGTTCTTCCATTTGCTGATAGGCGCTTTCATATCCGGGGATATTAAACAGCACCATCAACACGACCCATTTCAGATCTTCGAGATCGAATTCCGCATTATCCAAGGCCATAACGCGGTCGATAACCATTTCACGGGTTTCGAGGTTCAATACCTGAATCTGTTCCAGGAACAGGAGAAAACCACGGCAGCCGGCGTCCAAACGCGCGCTTTCCTCTTCGGTGTAGATCCGCATCGCCAGCGGATCGGCATCCATAAAGTAAGGCGCATTTTGACCTTCTTGCAGGTCAGCCAACTTCTCAAGCCAATTCAACGCGTTGTAGATATCATCCCGATGAAACCCCGCCTGAGCGAGATCATCAGTCAGTTGATCCTGATCGACGCGCATCTCTGGTTCATTGTGGATATAAGTTTCAAACAAGTACATGAGTACGTCGAACATGGCTTGCCCTCCTTATTCGGACATAGCCGCCGGGTACAGCTGCGATCCAACCTGCTAACTCCAGTTCGAGTAACTTGATTACCACCACTGGCACAGGTTGGCCGGCACGTTCAGCGACGACGTCAACAGGTGTCACCTCATCTCCTACGTTAGCCAACACATCGGCAAATGGCAATTCAACTTCAGCCTGCGACGCACAAATAGTTGTATTTTCGTTCAGTGGCAGCCAGTGAAGGCCGCTTCCCAGCAATTCTGCGATATCTTTAGGCCCGGTGACCAGGTGCGCGCCCTGTTGGATCAGCCAATGTGTCCCCTCGCTCATCGGGTTCCCTAACGGCCCCGGCAAGGCGAACACTTCACGCCCCTGCTCCAGCGCATAGCGAGCCGTCACCAGAGTACCGCTGCGCAACGAGGCTTCTATGACCAGAACGCCCTGGCTCAGCCCGCTGATAATACGGTTACGGCGCGGAAAATGGTCGGCCAGAGGTAAATCAGTGACCAAATGATCTGAAATCACCGCGCCACCCTGCTCGACAATCTGCTCCGCGAGCCTGCGGTGCCGGCGTGGATAAACATTGGCCAGCCCGCTGCCCAGCACCGCTACCGTGCAACCCCCGGCCGCCAGCGCTGCGCGATGGCAAATGCCGTCGATGCCGATCGCCAAACCGCTGGTGATGGTGAAACCGCAACGCGCCAATTCCTCGGTGAAATAATTGGCCCAACGCTCGCCGTAGTGGCTGAACTGCCGGCTGCCAACCATGGCGAGCTGCGGGCGCAGCAACGCCTGAGGATCGCCCTCGATCAGCAGAAACAGCGGCGCATCGTCGATCTGGGCCAGGCGTTCCGGATAGCCGGCCGCACCGTAGTTCAGCATACGGTGCGCCGGCTCCTCCAGCCAACGCAGGGTCGCGGCCAAATAACCGGGATCCACCTGGTTGAACTGCGTCTGCTGCCGTTCGTTCAACCCCAACTCATGCAGCACGCGGCGAGGCTCGCACCCCATTTGCGATAGCTGCCGCACGATCCGGCTGGCCACAACGGTCTGCAGCCCCGTTACCCCTCGCATCCGTAAAGCGATCTCTTCCGGCCGCATCGTCTGTTCCCTCAGCAAAAACGGTGGTATTACCAATCTGAGCAATTGGTGCACAATGCTGTCAATCAGGCCGGGAAATGTCTAGAATAGAGGTTAAACCTCGTTCATTACTCGGATACAGATCTAAAGATATATGTCAGTCTTGCAGGTATTACATTTCCCAGACGAGCGTCTGCGCAAAGTCGCAGCGCCGGTAAAAGAAGTCAATGCAGATATCCAGCGCATCGTGGATGATATGTTTGAAACCATGTACGCAGAGGAAGGCATTGGCCTGGCTGCGACTCAGGTGGATATCCATCAGCGCATTATCGTGATCGACGTCTCCGAGAATCGCGATCAGCGCCTGGTGCTGATCAACCCGGAACTGCTGGAAAAAAGCGGCGAAACCGGCATCGAGGAAGGCTGTCTTTCCATTCCCGAACAGCGTGCGTTGGTACCCCGTGCCGCGCAGGTGAAGATCCGCGCGCTGGATCGCGAAGGCAAACCTTTCGAGCTGGAAGCGGACGATCTGTTGGCGATCTGCATCCAGCACGAGATGGATCACCTGATGGGTAAACTGTTCGTCGATTACCTGTCGCCGCTCAAGCGTCAGCGCATTCGTCAGAAACTGGAAAAAATGGCCAAGCTTCAAGCCCGCGCCTAACCGATCAGGAAATCAACGTGTCTGACTCTTTACGGATTATTTTCGCCGGAACACCAGACTTCGCAGCGCGTCATCTTGACGCGCTGTTGTCATCTGAGCACCAGATTGTCGGCGTTTTTACCCAGCCCGACCGCCCGGCAGGCCGCGGCAACAAGCTGACGCCAAGCCCGGTCAAAGTACTGGCTGAACAACACCAACTGCCGGTCTTTCAGCCCAAATCGCTGCGCCCCGAAGAAAACCAACGCCTGGTGGCCGATCTCCACGCCGACGTGATGGTGGTGGTTGCCTACGGGCTGATCCTGCCGCAGGCGGTGCTGGATATGCCGCGTCTCGGTTGCATCAACGTACATGGCTCGCTGCTGCCTCGCTGGCGCGGCGCGGCACCGATCCAGCGTTCGCTCTGGGCCGGCGACAGCGAAACCGGCGTCACCATCATGCAGATGGACGTCGGTCTCGATACTGGCGACATGATGCACAAGATTGCCTGCCCGATTGAGAGCAGCGATACCAGCGCCAGTCTCTACGACAAGCTGGCACAGCTCGGCCCGCAGGGCATGCTGACTACGCTGCGCCAAATGGCAGACGGCAGCGCCACCCGCGAAGTGCAGGACGAAGCGCTGGTCACCTACGCAGAGAAGCTGAGCAAAGAAGAAGCCCGTCTGGACTGGAATCTGTCCGCCGCTCAGTTGGAACGTTGTATCCGCGCCTTCAACCCTTGGCCGGTCAGCTACTTCACCATCGACGATCAACCGGTGAAAGTGTGGCAAGCCAGCGTACTGGCGCAAAGCGCCAACGCGGAGCCAGGCACCGTTGTCCATGCCGACAAACACGGCATTCAGGTGGCGACCGCCGACGGCATCCTCAATCTGATCCAACTGCAGCCCGCCGGCAAGAAACCGATGTCGGCGCAAGACCTTTTAAATTCACGTCGTGAATGGTTTACCCCGGGTAACCGGCTGTAAGTCACCCCACTGCCCGGCCGTTCATCGCCGGGCCGTTATTTTCTTAATGCCGATCGTTATCAGCTTCAGCCTATGAAAAATAATTACAATCTCCGCAGCATCGCTGCCAAAGTCATCGGCCAGGTGCTGGATCAAGGGCAGTCGCTCAGCACCGTCCTGCCAGCGCTCCAAACCACCATCAGCGATAAAGATCGCGGGTTGCTGCAGGAACTGTGTTTCGGCACGCTGCGCGTGCTGCCGCAGCTCGAATGGTGCATTCAGCAATTGATGGCCAAGCCGCTGACCGGCAAGCAGCGTACGCTGCACTATTTGCTGATGGTCGGCCTGTATCAGCTGCTGTATACCCGTATCCCGGCGCACGCCGTATTGGCGGAAACCGTGGAGGGCGCGGTAGCGCTGAAACGCCCGCAGTTGAAAGGCCTGATTAACGGCGTCTTGCGGCAATTCCAGCGCCAGCAGGAAGAGCTGCTGCAGCGCGCCGCCAACAATGACAGCCGCTATCTGCACCCAAGCTGGTTGCTGAAACGCCTTCAACAAGCCTATCCCGCCAACTGGGAACAGATCGTCGACGCCAATAACCAGAAGCCACCGATGTGGCTGCGCGTCAACCGCCTGCATCACACTAGGGAAGCTTATCTGCAGTTGTTGACCGACGCCGGCATCGCCGCAGAACCTCACGCAGACTATGCCGATGCAGTGCGTTTGCTGACACCTTGCGCCGTGACCGATCTGCCTGGGTTCGCCGACGGCTGGATCACCGTGCAAGATGCCTCAGCCCAGGGCTGTGTCGATCTATTGGATCCGCAAGACGGTGAACAGATCCTCGATTTGTGCGCCGCGCCTGGCGGTAAAACCACGCATATTCTGGAAGCGGCACCGAAAGCGCACGTCATGGCGGTCGATATCGACGAACAGCGCCTGGCGCGGGTGAAAGAAAACCTGCAGCGCCTGCGTTTGCATGCCGAAGTTAAGCTGGGTGATGGCCGCACCCCGCAGCAATGGTGCGGTGACAAGCAGTTCGACCGGATCCTGCTGGACGCGCCTTGTTCCGCCACCGGCGTGATCCGCCGTCACCCCGATATCAAATGGCTGCGCCGCGATCGCGACATCGCCGAACTCGCCGCGCTGCAGGCCGACATCCTGGAAGCCGTCTGGCCCCATCTGAAATCGGGCGGCGTGATGGTTTACGCCACCTGCTCCATCCTGCCGGATGAAAACAGCAGCCAGATCGCCGCGTTCTTGCAGCGCCACGCCGATGCCAAACTGGTTGAAACCGGCGATGCGCAGCGGCCAGGGCGGCAGAATATCCCGCATCCCGAGGACGGCGATGGCTTCTTTTACGCTAAGCTGATTAAAATGTAATGCTTCGGGGCGTGCACGCGCGCCCTAAGTCTTTCAGTGTGAAGCAGAGAACACGATGAAAATAATTATTCTTGGTGCCGGTCAGGTTGGCGGGACGCTGGCGGAAAACCTGGTGGGTGAAAACAACGATATCACCGTCGTCGATACCGATTCCGGTCGTCTGCGTCAGCTGCAGGATAAATTCGATCTGCGCGTGGTTCAGGGGCACGGCTCTCACCCTCGAGTGCTGCGCGAAGCCGGCGCGGAAGACGCCGACATGCTGGTCGCCGTCACCAACTCCGACGAAACCAACATGATCGCCTGCCAGATCGCCTATTCTCTGTTTAATACCCCCAACCGTATCGCCCGTATCCGCGCGCCGGAATATATCCGCGAGTCGGAGAAACTGTTCCTGCCGGAAGCGGTGCCGATCGACCATCTGATTTCACCGGAACAGTTGGTCATAGACTATATCTACAAGCTGATTGAGTACCCCGGCGCGTTGCAGGTGGTCAATTTCGCCGAAGGCAAGGTCAGCATCGCCGCGGTTAAAGCCTATTACGGTGGCCCGCTGGTCGGCAATGCGCTCTCTTCGATGCGCGAACACATGCCACATATCGACACCCGCGTCGCCGCAATTTTCCGCCAGGACAGACCGATCAGGCCGCAAGGCTCGACCATTATCGAAGCCGGTGATGAAGTCTTCTTCGTCGCCGCATCACAACACATCCGCGCGGTGATGAGCGAACTGCAGCGGCTGGAAAAACCGTATAAGCGCATCATGATCGTCGGTGGCGGCAACGTCGGCGCCGGCCTGGCCGCCAAGCTGGAAAAAGACTACAACGTCAAACTTATCGAGCGAAACCAGCAACGCGCCGCCGAACTGGCCGAGCAGCTGCACGATACCATCGTGTTCTACGGCGATGCCTCCGACCAGGAGCTGCTGGCCGAAGAGCACGTCGAGCAAGTGGATGTCTTCATCGCTATCACCAACGACGATGAGGCCAACATCATGTCCGCCATGCTGGCCAAGCGCATGGGCGCCAAGAAGGTAATGGTATTGATCCAGCGCCGCGCCTATGTCGATCTGGTGCAAGGCAGCGTGATCGATATTGCCATTTCCCCCCAACAGGCGACCATCTCCGCCCTGTTGGGGCACGTGCGCAAAGCGGATATCGTCAGCGTTTCGTCACTGCGCCGCGGCGTGGCGGAAGCGATCGAAGCGATTGCCCACGGCGATGAAAGCACGTCCAAAGTGGTCGGCCGCATCGTCGAAGACATCAAGCTGCCACCAGGTACCACCATCGGTGCGATCGTGCGTGGCGACGACGTTATCATCGCCAATGGCAACAGCAAAATCGAACAGGGCGATCACGTCATCATGTTTATTACCGACAAGAAATTCGTGCCGGACGTTGAACGCTTGTTCCAACCGAGCCCGTTCTTCTTGTAGAACGAATTTATTAGGCGATGGTCTATAATCGCGTAGTTGTTCTCTGCCTTGGGGGAGATAAAACTTCTCTCCTTTTGTGGCAAAGGGAAATTGCTTTGTTAAACTTGAGTTATTAATTCTGCAAGGGGTGCGTTCTATGAGTATGTTGAAAGAGTTTCGCGAATTTGCCATGCGTGGCAACGTGGTCGATTTGGCCGTCGGTGTGATTATCGGTGCTGCATTCGGCAAGATTGTTTCGTCCTTCGTGGCCGATATCATCATGCCACCTCTGGGCCTACTGATCGGCGGCGTCGACTTTAAACAGTTCCATCTGGTTTTACGTGAAGCTCAGGGCGCCGTCCCGGCGGTGGTAATGAACTACGGTTCATTCATTCAAACCGTATTCGACTTCGTGATTGTCGCCTTCGCCATCTTCCTGGCGATTAAATTGATGAACAAAATGCGCCGCAAGCAGGAAGAAGCCCCGGCAGCGCCGCCAGCACCTACCGCAGAAGAGAAACTGCTGACGGAAATCCGTGACCTGCTGAGCCAGCAACAACAGCCAAAACTGTAAAACAGCGTTTGGTTACGCCAATAAAAAGCCACCTGACGAAGGTGGCTTTTTTAATGCCTTAAAACCAGAAGGCCAGTGGTAACTGATCGTTTGATCGTTTACCACTGGCCTCCCAGTTACCGCCTTTGTTGTGTTTTTCTTTACGCCGGTAGCTGCCTTTGCCTTTCACATTCTTTTCTACTCGTTGACGGAATAGCGGATCATGCAGCAGCGCCTCAATGGCGTTATCTTGAATCTGACCTTTAGTGTGACGATATTTCGTCATGATAATGCTCCTGTAAAAGGTGGGGTAATAAAACGGGGCGATAATACTGCCGGCGGTATAAAAATTAAAGTGCCGTCAGCAACCTTTTTTGCCTTTTTCATCGCTGGCACCCTGTTCCAAGGCTTCCAGAATAGAGCAATAATTGCTGGTATGGGCAGTGCCGCAGCACGCATCACTCAGCCGCTTCAGCGATTCGCGCATACGAGTCAGCTCCGCCAACTTGCTTTCTACTTCGCTCAGGCGCGCATCGACGATCGACTTCGACTCTTGGCAGGTATGATGCTCAGGATCGACGCGGATCGACAGCAGCTCGGCGATCGTTTCCAGAGTAAACCCCAGCTGCTTTGCATAGCGAATAAAGCGCAGCCGCTGCAGATCCTGCTCGGTGTAGAGCCGATAACCGCCCTCGGTGCGGACATTGTGATCCATCATGCCCTGCTTTTCATAGTAACGCACGGTATCCGGCGTCACTTCGGCAAGCTTGGCCAACTGACCTATCTTGAACATTACTTCTCCTCCCGGGTGAATTTGCCATCCAATGCACGCTGATATTCGCCATGCAAGAAATCCGTACTCATCCCAGCCTGACGTAATCGATGCTCCAGCAGCGCCATGCGTTTACTGAGTTCGACATAGTCCGGATGCTCACTGCTAATCCCTTGCAGCAAGCGAGCAACGGTCAACGCCTCTTTGCGATCTTCCAACTCCGGTGGCAGGTAACCGGCATTTTTCAGCAGACGGTAACCGGCGCGTAGCTCAGCCGGCACCGCGCTGTCATCTTCCAGCGTCAACGGTTGGCCCTGGCCGGGCAGATTGTCGAACTCGCCTTTATCCTGGGCATCAAGGATATGACGTTCCGCCCATTGATCGAGCAACCCCATGACAGACAGCCTCGGTAAGCCTAATGATGAAGCCTTAGCATAGCGGATAGGGACGGGGATCTTAAGCGCAGCGGGAGAATTACGCACATTTGGCTGGGTTTGGACGTAAAAAAACCGGGCAAGCCCGGTTTTTTTACGCGTCTACAGATTACTCTGCAGTTGCTACTTCTGCTTGAGACTCAGCACGATCAACCAGCTCGATGTATGCCATCGGCGCGTTGTCGCCTGCGCGGAAGCCACACTTCAGAATGCGAGTGTAACCACCGGCACGGCTCGCGAAACGCGGGCCCAGCTCGTTAAACAGTTTTGCCACGATCTCGTTATCACGAGTACGGGCGAATGCCAGACGACGATTAGCTACGCTGTCGGTCTTGGCAAGAGTAATCAGCGGCTCAACAACGCGACGCAGCTCTTTTGCTTTTGGCAGGGTCGTCTTGATGATCTCATGACGAACCAAAGAGCCGGCCATGTTACGGAACATAGCCTGGCGATGGCTGCTGTTACGGTTCAGTTGACGACCACTCTTACGATGGCGCATGACCTTATCCTTCTCAGTAAAACCTTAACCTGTGATCCGGTTACTCGTCAGCAATGCTTGCCGGCGGCCAGTTTTCCAGGCGCATGCCCAGAGACAGACCACGTGAGGCCAGCACGTCTTTAATCTCGGTAAGAGATTTTTTACCCAGGTTTGGCGTTTTCAGCAACTCAACCTCGGTACGCTGTACCAGATCACCGATGTAGTGGATAGCTTCTGCCTTGAGGCAGTTAGCAGAGCGGACAGTCAATTCCAGATCGTCAACAGGGCGCAGCAAGATCGGATCGAACTCTGGTTTCTCTTCTTTAACTTCCGGCTGACGTACATCACGCAGGTCAACGAAAGCTTCAAGTTGTTCAGCCAGAATGGTGGCCGCACGGCGGATCGCCTCTTCAGGGTCGATCGTGCCATTGGTCTCCATCTCGATGACCAGCTTATCCAAGTCAGTACGCTGTTCTACACGCGCAGCTTCAACATTGTAGGCGATACGCTCTACAGGGCTGTAGCAGGCGTCAACCAACAGACGACCGATTGGGCGCTCATCTTCTTCCGAATGAATTCGGGCAGAAGCCGGCACATAACCGCGACCGCGCTGAACTTTGATACGCATGCTGATAGCCGCGTTCTCATCAGTCAGGTGGCAAATCACGTGCTGAGGCTTGACGATTTCGACATCACCATCATGGGTGATGTCGGCAGCGGTCACAGGGCCAATGCCAGATTTATTCAGGGTAAGAATAACTTCGTCTTTGCCTTGAACTCTCACCGCCAGCCCTTTCAGGTTGAGCAGGATCTCCAGGATATCTTCCTGTACGCCTTCTTTGGTGCTGTACTCATGCAGTACACCATCAATCTCAACCTCGGTCACCGCGCAACCCGGCATAGATGAAAGCAGAATACGGCGCAGTGCGTTGCCAAGAGTATGGCCAAAGCCACGCTCTAAAGGCTCAAGGGTCACCTTGGCGTGCGTCGAACTGACTTGCTCGATATCTACCAGGCGCGGTTTTAGAAACTCTGTCACAGAACCCTGCATTGTGTCCTCTCTTTGGTACTAAGCTTTACTTGGAGTAAAGCTCGACGATCAGGTGTTCGTTAATGTCCGCAGACAGATCGGTACGTTCAGGCATACGCTTGAACACGCCTTCCATCTTAGCAGCATCAACTTCCAGCCAAGTCGGCTTTTCACGCTGCTCAGCCAGCTCCAGAGAAGCTTTAACACGAGACTGCTTTTTAGCTTTCTCGCGGATGCTGACTACGTCATTCGGAGATACCTGATAAGAAGCGATGTTAACAACGTGACCGTTTACCATAACTGCTTTGTGGCTAACCAGCTGACGTGACTCTGCACGAGTAGCGCCGAAGCCCATACGGTAAACAACGTTGTCCAGACGACCTTCCAGCAGCTGCAACAGGTTTTCACCGGTGTTGCCCTTCAGGCGGGTTGCTTCTTTGTAATAGTTACGGAATTGACGCTCCAGAATGCCGTACATACGGCGAACTTTCTGCTTCTCACGCAACTGAACACCGTAATCAGACAGACGCGGTTTACGCGCACCGTGCTGACCAGGTGCTTGTTCAATTTTACACTTGGAATCGATCGCGCGAACGCCAGACTTAAGGAACAGGTCTGTGCCCTCACGACGGCTCAGCTTGAGCTTAGGACCCAAATATCTTGCCATTTTCTTTCTCCAACAATCCTAAAAGCTGCGTTACACGCGGCGCTTTTTCGGCGGACGACAACCGTTATGAGGGATCGGAGTCACATCAGTAATATTAGTGATGCGGAAACCAGCCGCGTTCAGAGCGCGGATAGTAGACTCACGACCAGGACCAGGTCCTTTAACCATAACTTCCAGGTTCTTGATACCGTATTCTTTTACTGCGTCAGCACAACGTTCTGCTGCAACCTGTGCTGCGAACGGAGTGGACTTACGAGAACCACGGAAACCGGAACCACCGGCTGTTGCCCAACCCAAAGCATTACCCTGACGATCAGTGATGGTAACGATGGTGTTGTTGAAAGAAGCATGGATATGAGCCACGCCGTCAGAGACTTGCTTTCTTACACGCTTACGTGTACGAACAGGTGCCTTTGCCATTATTCAATAACCCCGATTATTTCTTGATCGGCTTGCGCGGACCCTTACGGGTACGAGCGTTGGTCTTGGTGCGCTGACCGCGTACCGGCAGACCACGACGATGACGCAAACCACGATAGCAACCAAGGTCCATAAGACGCTTGATGCTCAGGGTAATTTCACGACGCAAATCACCCTCAACGGTGTATTTGGCAACTGCATCACGAAGCTTTTCGATTTGCTCTTCAGACAGCTCACTGATCTTAACATTTTCAGCAATACCCGTGGATGCACAGATAGCCTGTGAACGGGTTTTACCGATACCGAAGATCGACGTTAAGGCGATAACGGTATGTTTATGATCAGGAATGTTAATGCCTGCTATACGGGCCACTATGCACTCCTACTATTTTATACAGCAACACCATTCTGAAAAGCCCGTTTTCAGGATACTCAAATAATGTTGCAGTGCGACATACAAAAGATTGGCTGGCTAATCTAGCCAGCTCAACCCAACTTTGCAAGAAAAATATGCGAGATAATCAGCCTTGACGCTGTTTATGCTTCGGCTCGGCGCTGCAAATCACACGAACGACACCGTTACGCTTAACGATTTTGCAGTTACGACATAATTTCTTGACGGAAGCACGAACTTTCATTTTTACTCTCCGTAACTTCTCAAACGAATCTGACTAGCGGTTATAGCCTTTCAGATTTGCTTTCTTCAATGCAGACTCGTACTGACTTGACATCATCAGAGTTTGCACTTGAGCCATAAAGTCCATGATGACGACAACCACGATCAGTAGCGAGGTACCACCAAAGTAGAATGGTACTTTCATTGCATCACGCATGAACTCCGGGATCAGGCAGATGAAAGTAATGTACATCGCGCCCACCAGGGTTAAACGCGTCATTACTTTATCGATATACTTCGCCGTTTGCTCTCCCGGACGAATTCCTGGTACGAAGGCACCGGACTTCTTCAGGTTATCTGCTGTCTCACGCGGGTTGAAGACCAACGCCGTGTAGAAGAAACAGAAGAAGATGATTGCAGACGCATAGAGTAACACATAAAGCGGTTGCCCTGGCTGCAAATACAGCGAAATCGTAGTCAGCCAGTTCCAACCGGTACCGCCCCCAAACCATGATGCAATCGTGGCCGGGAACAGAATAATGCTGGAAGCGAAAATCGCCGGGATAACACCCGCCATATTCACTTTCAACGGTAAGTGTGTACTCTGTGCTGCATAAACACGACGACCTTGTTGACGCTTCGCATAGTTAACGACGATACGACGTTGACCACGCTCGATGAAAACAACGAAGAAGGTTACTGCAAACACCAATACTGCAACCAACAGCAGCAGGAGGAAGTGCAGGTCGCCTTGCCGCGCTTGCTCGATAGTATGGGCCACTGCCGGCGGGAGCCCCGCTACAATACCCGCGAAGATAATGATCGAGATACCGTTGCCGATACCGCGCTCAGTAATCTGCTCACCCAGCCACATCAGGAACATTGTCCCGGTCACCAGGCTCACAACCGCAGTAAAGTAGAATGCAAAGCCTGGGTTTAACACCAGGCCCTGCATACCAGGCATATTCGGCAGACCGGTAGCAATACCGATCGACTGGAATATGGCCAATACCAGCGTACCGTAACGGGTGTACTGGCTAATCTTGCGACGGCCAGCCTCCCCTTCTTTCTTGATTTCCGCCAACGCTGGATGAACCACCGTCAGCAGCTGGATAATGATCGACGCCGAGATATACGGCATGATCCCCAGAGCAAAGATAGAAGCACGGCTGAGGGCACCACCAGAGAACATGTTAAACATTTCAATGATAGTGCCTCTCTGCTGCTCAAGCAATTTGGCAAGCACAGTGGCATCGATACCAGGAATCGGAATGAAAGAGCCGATACGGAAGACAATCAGCGCGCCGATTACAAACAAAAGTCTGCGCTTCAGCTCGCCGAGCCCGCCTTTAGCACTTTGAAAATCTAATCCTGGTTGCTTAGCCATCTGCTACTTATTCCTCAATTTTACCGCCAGCAGCCTCGATAGCAGCACGAGCGCCTTTGGTGACACGCAGACCACGCAGGGTTACCGGACGAGCGACTTCGCCAGAAAGTACAACTTTCGCGAATTCGATCTGGACACCAACTACGTTAGCGGCTTTCAGCGCGTTCAGGTCGATAACATCGCCTTCAACCAGAGCCAGTTCAGACAGACGAACTTCTGCCGTGATCATCGCTTTGCGTGAAGTGAAGCCGAATTTCGGCAGACGACGGTACAGAGGCATCTGACCACCTTCGAAACCACGACGTACGCCACCGCCAGAACGAGACTTCTGACCTTTGTGACCACGGCCGCCGGTTTTACCCAGGCCAGAACCAATACCACGACCTACACGCTTAGGCGCATGCTTGGCACCTTCAGCCGGAGACAGAGTATTTAAACGCATCTGTTACTCCTCAACTTTAACCATGTAGGAAACCAGGTTGACCATACCGCGAACAGCAGGAGTATCCTCGCGCTCTACGGTGTGACCAATACGACGCAGACCCAGACCGAGCAGAGTAGCTTTATGCTTCGGCAGACGGCCAATTGAGCTGCGAGTTTGTGTAACTTTAATAGTCTTAGCCATGGTCAATTACCCCAGAATGTCGGCAACGGATTTACCACGCTTAGCAGCGACCATTTCAGGAGACTTCATATTCGCCAGAGCGTCGATAGTTGCACGAACCACGTTGATCGGGTTAGTGGAACCATAAGCTTTAGCCAATACGTTGTGCACCCCAGCAACTTCGAGAACGGCGCGCATTGCACCACCCGCGATGATACCGGTACCTTCATGAGCAGGCTGCATGAACACGCGAGAACCCGTGTGAGCGCCCTTAACAGGGTGCTGCAGGGTGCCGCTGTTCAGCGCGACGTTCATCATGTTGCGACGGGCTTTTTCCATCGCTTTCTGGATCGCTGCTGGAACTTCGCGTGCTTTGCCGTAGCCAAAACCAACGCGACCGTTACCATCACCAACTACAGTCAGTGCGGTAAAGCTGAAAATACGGCCACCTTTTACGGTTTTAGATACGCGGTTTACCGCGATCAGCTTTTCCTGCAGTTCGCCAGCTTGTTTTTCGATGTGAGCCATCTTAAACCTCTTCCTTAGAACTGAAGGCCAGCTTCACGGGCAGCATCTGCCAGTGCCTGGACTCGACCATGATATTGGAAACCGGAACGGTCAAAGGATACTTTCGCAATCCCTTTTTCCAACGCGCGCTCAGCCAGAGCTTTACCTACGGCTGCTGCTGCGTCTTTGTTACCGGAATACTTCAGTTGCTCCGCGATAGCTTTTTCTAAAGTAGAAGCGGCTACCAGTACTTCAGAACCGTTTGGAGCAATCACCTGTGCGTAAATGTGACGCGGGGTACGATGTACCACCAGGCGGGTTGCACCCAGCTCTTGGAGCTTGCGGCGTGCGCGGGTCGCACGACGGATACGAGCAGATTTCTTATCCATAGTGTTACCTTACTTCTTCTTAGCCTCTTTGGTACGCACGACTTCGTCGGCGTAACGAACACCTTTACCTTTGTAAGGCTCAGGACGACGGTAAGCGCGCAGATCTGCTGCTACCTGGCCAATAACCTGCTTATCAGCGCCTTTCAGCACGATTTCAGTTTGGCTTGGGCATTCAGCAGTGATACCTGCCGGCAGCTGGTGATCGATAGGGTGAGAGAAGCCCAGGGCCAAATTCACCACGTTGCCTTTAACGGCAGCACGATAACCAACACCTACCAGTTGAAGCTTTTTGGTGAAGCCTTCGGTAACACCAACAACCATTGCGTTCAGCAGAGCGCGCGTGGTACCCGCTTGAGCCCATGCGTTAGCAAAACCTTCGCGCGGAGCGAAAGTCAGTGCGTTAGCTTCTTGCTTCACTTCAACGGCGTCGTGGATAGTACGAGTCAACTCGCCGTTTTTACCCTTAATCGAAATAACCTGACCGTTGAGTTTTACCTCTACGCCGGCAGGAATGACGACGGGTGCTTTTGCAACACGAGACATTCTTTCCTCCCGAATTAAGCTACGTAGCAGATAATCTCGCCACCCAGACCAGCCTGGCGAGCTGCACGATCGGTCATAACACCTTTAGAGGTAGAAACAACAGCGATACCCAAACCGGCCATAACTTTTGGCAGCTCATCTTTTTTCTTGTAGATGCGCAGACCTGGACGGCTGATACGTTGAATGCTTTCTACCACAGCTTTGCCCTGGAAGTACTTCAGTACCAGTTCCAGAACAGGCTTGGCGTCGCCTTCGATTTTGAAATCTTCAATAAAACCTTCTTCCTTCAGCACGTTGGCAATTGCCACTTTCAGCTTGGAGGAAGGCATGGTGACCGCAACTTTGTTCGCGGCTTGACCGTTACGGATACGGGTCAGCATATCCGCGATCGGATCTTGCATGCTCATCTGTCTTTACTCCCGTGATTCAATTGGTAATTACCAGCTAGCCTTTTTCAAGCCTGGTACTTCACCGCGCATAGCGGCTTCACGAAGCTTAATACGGCTCAACCCGAATTTGCCCACATAACCATGTGGACGGCCAGTTTGGCGGCAGCGTTTACGCTGACGAGACGGGCTGGAATCACGCGGCAGAGTTTGCAGCTTGAGAACGGCATCCCAACGATCTTCATCGGACGCGTTCACATCAGAGATAATAGCTTTCAGTTCAACGCGTTTTGCAAAGAACTTGTCAGCTAATTTCACGCGTTTGACTTCGCGTGCTTTCATTGATTGCTTAGCCATCAGTAACCCTGCCTTACTTGCGGAACGGGAAGTTAAAAGCAGCCAGCAGCGCGCGGCCTTCATCATCAGATTTCGCAGTAGTGGTAATGGTAATATCCAAACCACGAACGCGATCGACTTTGTCGTAGTCGATTTCTGGGAAGATGATTTGCTCACGCACGCCCATGCTGTAGTTGCCACGGCCATCGAATGACTTGGCGGACAGGCCACGGAAGTCACGGATACGTGGAACAGCAATGGAGATCAGACGCTCAAAGAACTCCCACATGCGTTCGCCACGCAGAGTTACTTTACAGCCGATCGGATAGCCCTGACGGATTTTGAAGCCTGCAACAGATTTGCGGGCTTTGGTGATCAACGGTTTTTGACCGGAGATGGCTGCCAGGTCCGCTGCGGCGTTATCCAGCAGTTTCTTGTCAGCAATCGCTTCACCAACACCCATGTTCAGGGTGATCTTCTCGACCCGAGGGACTTGCATGACAGAGTTGTAATCAAACTGAGACATCAGTTGTTTGACTACCTCGTCTTTGTAGTAATCATGCAGTTTCGCCATCGTATTACTCCAAATTACTTGATAGTTTCGCTGTTAGACTTGAAGAAACGGACTTTTTTGCCCTCTTCGAATCTAAAGCCTACACGGTCAGCCTTGCCGGTAGCCGCGTTGAAGATAGCAATGTTAGAAACCTGAATTGCAGCTTCTTTTTCAACAATGCCGCCTGGTTGGTTCAGAGCCGGAACCGGCTTCTGGTGTTTCTTAACCAGGTTGATGCCTTCAACAATGACCTTGCCAGCAGACAGGACATTTTTTACTTTACCGCGCTTACCTTTGTCTTTCCCGGTAATCACGATAACTTCGTCATCACGACGGATCTTCGCTGCCATGTTCGCTCCTTAGAGTACTTCTGGTGCCAGAGAGATAATTTTCATGAACTTCTCATTACGCAGTTCACGAGTTACCGGCCCAAAAATACGCGTACCGATTGGCTGCTCGCTGTTATTGTTCAAAATAACGCATGCATTGCCATCGAAGCGAATGACAGAACCGTCCGGGCGACGTACACCCTTCTTGGTGCGCACCACTACCGCCTTCAGAACATCGCCTTTCTTCACCTTACCGCGAGGAATTGCTTCCTTGATGGTAATTTTGATGATGTCGCCGACGCCTGCGTAGCGACGGTGCGAGCCACCTAGAACCTTGATACACATTACGCGACGTGCACCGGAGTTGTCGGCGACGTTCAGCATAGTCTGTTCTTGGATCATTTTAGTGCTCCGCTAATGTCAACTACTACTTTAAAGACCCAAGTAAAAATTAGGCCGTTGAAAAGCCCCATAACCGAGGGCGCAGCATTATAACACCGCTTACTTGGTATGGGTAGAAAAAATAAACGGCTCATTTTCTGAGCCGTTTATTAAGTGAGAGCCAGCTACTCTATTACAGAATCGCTTTCTCTACAACGCGAACCAACGTCCAGGACTTAGTCTTGGACAGTGGGCGGCATTCGCGGATTTCCACCACGTCGCCGGTACCACATTCGTTGTTCTCGTCATGTACGTGCAGCTTGGTCGTACGTTTGATGAATTTCCCGTAGATCGGGTGCTTCACAGTACGCTCGATAGCAACAACGATGGATTTCTCCATTTTATCGCTAACAACACGACCCTGCAGGGTACGGATAACTTCAGTCATTTACACACCCGCCTTTTGAGTCAGTAAAGTCTTAACGCGTGCGACGTCACGACGCACTTGTTTCAACAGGTGAGTTTGTTGCAGCTGGCCACTGGCCGCCTGCATGCGCAAGTTGAATTGCTCACGCAGCAGGTTGAGCAGCTCGGCATTCAGCTCTTCAACGCTTTTTTCACGCAGCTCTTGTGCTTTCATTACATCACCGTCTTAGTTACAAAGGTGGTTTTGATCGGCAGTTTCGCTGCTGCCAGTTTGAATGCCTCGCGGGCAACCTCTTCTGGCACGCCGTCCATTTCGTACAGGACCTTACCAGGCTGGATCAGGGCAACCCAATACTCCACGTTACCCTTACCTTTACCCATACGCACTTCCAGCGGCTTCTCGGTGATCGGTTTGTCCGGGAATACACGGATCCAGATCTTGCCTTGACGCTTAACTGCACGAGTCATTGCACGACGAGCTGCTTCGATTTGACGAGCAGTCAGACGGCCACGGCCAACAGCTTTCAGACCGAAAGTGCCGAAGCTAACATCCGTACCTTGCGCCAGACCACGGTTGCGGCCCTTGTGCACCTTACGGAATTTTGTACGCTTTGGTTGTAACATCAGCGACTCTCCTTACTTGCGGCCTTTACGCTGCTGCTTTTTAGGTTGAGCAGCCGGTTCCGGTTGTTCAACTGCAGCCATACCACCCAGGATCTCACCTTTGAAGATCCATACCTTAACGCCGATTACACCATAAGTGGTGTGCGCTTCAGATGTGTTGTAGTCGATGTCCGCACGCAGAGTGTGCAATGGAACACGACCTTCGCGGTACCATTCGGTACGTGCGATTTCAGCGCCGCCAAGACGGCCGCTTACTTCAACTTTGATACCTTTAGCGCCAAGACGCATTGCGTTCTGTACTGCACGCTTCATAGCACGACGGAACATAACGCGACGTTCCAGCTGAGAAGTGATGCTGTCAGCAACCAATTTAGCGTCGAGTTCCGGTTTACGGACTTCGGCGATGTTGATCTGTGCAGGAACGCCAGCGATGTCCGCTACGACCTTGCGCAGTTTTTCGACGTCTTCACCTTTCTTGCCGATAACGATGCCTGGACGAGCAGTGTGAATGGTCACACGGATGCTCTTCGCAGGACGCTCGATAACGATGCGAGAAACGGAAGCTTTCGACAGTTCCTTAGTCAGGAATTGACGAACTTTAAAGTCGCTGTCCAGGTTGTCAGCGAATTCTTTGGTATTCGCATACCAAGTAGAGTTCCAAGGTTTGACAATACCCAGGCGAATACCATTAGGATGTACTTTCTGACCCATTGCTAGTCTCCAGAGTCTCAGCGATCGGACACAACCACAGTAATGTGGCTGGTGCGCTTCAGGATGCGATCTGCACGACCTTTTGCACGCGGCATAATGCGCTTCATGCTTGGGCCTTCGTCTACGAAGATTTTCGTAACTTTCAGATCATCGATGTCAGCGCCATCGTTGTGTTCTGCGTTAGCAATGGCAGACTCCAGCACTTTCTTAACCAGACCAGCAGCTTTCTTGTTGGTGTAGGTCAGAGTTTCCAGAGCTTGCGACACTTTCTTACCGCGAATCAGGTCAGCAACAAGGCGAACCTTCTGAGCAGAAGAACGAGCGTGGCGATGTTTAGCGATAGTTTCCATCTCTTCCTCCTACCTTAGCGCTTTTTAGCTTTTTTATCAGCCGCATGGCCGCGATAAGTACGAGTCGGCGCGAATTCACCCAGTTTGTGACCGACCATTTCATCGGAAACGAACACTGGTACGTGCTGACGACCATTATGGACAGCGATGGTCAAACCGATCATGTTAGGAAAGATCGTTGAACGACGGGACCAAGTGCGCAAAGGCTTCTTGTCACCGCTTTCCACCGCTTTCTCTACCTTCTTCAGCAAGTGCAGGTCAATAAAAGGACCTTTCTTGAGAGAACGTGGCATGGCTTATCCTCTAATTATTTTTTGCTACGGCGACGTACGATGAACTTATCAGTACGCTTGTTGCTACGGGTCTTCTTACCTTTGGTCTGAACGCCCCACGGAGTTACCGGGTGCTTACCAAAGTTACGACCTTCACCACCACCGTGCGGGTGATCTACCGGGTTCATCGCCGTACCGCGAACGGTAGGACGAACACCACGCCAACGTGCAGCACCTGCTTTACCCAGAACGCGAAGCATGTGTTCAGCGTTACCGACTTCACCCAGGGTGGCGCGGCAATCAGCTGGAACTTTACGCATTTCGCCGGAGCGCAGACGCAGAGTTACGTAGGAACCATCACGAGCAACGATCTGAACGTAGGCGCCAGCGGAGCGAGCCATCTGGCCGCCTTTACCTGGTTTCATTTCTACGTTGTGAACCGTTGAACCAACTGGAATGTTGCGCATCGGCAGGGTGTTACCCGCTTTGATTGCAGCATCAACGCCAGATTGAATCTGGTCACCAGCTTTCAGGCCTTTCGGCGCCAGGATGTAACGGCGTTCGCCGTCTTTGTACAGAACCAGCGCGATGTTCGCGGAACGGTTCGGATCGTACTCCAGACGCTCAACCACAGCAGGGATACCGTCTTTGTTGCGCTTGAAGTCAACCAGACGATAATGTTGCTTGTGGCCACCACCGATATGACGGGTGGTGATACGGCCATTGTTGTTACGACCACCGCTTTTGCTCAGTTTTTCCAGCAGCGGGGCATAAGGTTTACCCTTGTGCAGCTCAGGGTTAACCACTTTAACAACGTGGCGACGACCCGGAGATGTAGGTTTACATTTAACAATTGCCATTGTTCTTACTCCTCCGACTTACTCTGCGCCGCCGATGAAGTCCAGATTCTGGCCTTCTTTCAGGGTGACGTAAGCTTTTTTCCAGTCGCTACGACGACCAACACGCTGACCGTGACGCTTCACTTTCCCTTTAACTACCAGGGTGTTCACGTCTTTGACTTCGACTTCAAACAGTTTCTGCACTGCAGCTTTGATTTCTGCTTTGGTCGCGTCTTTGGCAACTTTGAGAACGATGGTGTTGCTTTTTTCCATCGCAGCGGATGCTTTTTCAGATACGTGCGGTGCACGCAGCACTTTCAGCAAACGTTCTTCACGGATCATGCCAGCATCTCCTCAACTTGCTTCACAGCATCAGCAGTCATAACCACTTTGTCGAAGGCGATCAGGCTAACCGGATCGATACCTGCTACATCGCGCACGTCAACCTTGTACAGGTTGCGAGCTGCCAGGAACAGATTCTCATCCAGTTCACCGGTCACGATCAGCACGTCTTCCAGAGCCATATCTTTCAGTTTCTGTGCCAGCAGCTTAGTTTTAGGCGCTTCTACAGAGAACTTCTCGACAACGATCAGACGATCTTGACGTACCAGTTCGGACAGGATGCTTTTCAGCGCGCCGCGGTACATCTTTTTGTTTACTTTCTGACTGTGGTCCTGTGGCTTAGCAGCAAAGGTCACGCCGCCTGAACGCCAGATCGGGCTCTTTACAGAACCTGAACGCGCACGGCCGGTGCCTTTCTGACGCCATGGCTTTTTGCCGGAACCAGTTACTTCAGCACGGGTCTTCTGAGCACGAGTACCTTGACGGGCACCTGCTGCATAAGCAACAACAACCTGGTGTACCAGCGCTTCGTTGAAATCACGACCGAAGGTAGTTTCGGAAACAGTCAGCGCGCTTTGCGCGTCTTTCAATACTAATTCCATTGCTATCCCCTTACGCCTTCACAGCTGGTTTAACGATCAGGTTGCCACCGGTTGCGCCCGGTACAGCACCCTTAACCAGCAGCAGGTTGCGCTCAGCGTCAACACGTACTACGTCCAGGCTCTGAACGGTTACGCGCTCATCACCCAGGTGGCCAGCCATTTTCTTGCCTTTGAACACTTTGCCCGGAGTCTGGTTCTGACCGATAGAACCCGGAACGCGGTGAGACAAGGAGTTACCGTGGGTAGCGTCTTGGGTACGGAAGTTCCAGCGCTTAACAGTGCCAGCAAAACCTTTACCTTTAGAAGTACCGGTAACATCGACTTTTTTAACGTCAGCGAAGATTTCTACGCTAATTTCCTGACCTGCAGCGAACTCTTGACCTTCTTCAAGGCGGAATTCCCACAGACCACGGCCAGCTTCAACGCCAGCTTTAGCGAAATGGCCCGCTTCCGGCTTGGTTACACGGTTAGCTTTTTTGCTACCAGTGGTAACCTGAACGGCACGGTAACCGTCGGTGTCCAGGCTTTTAACCTGAGTCACGCGGTTCGCTTCAATTTCAATTACGGTTACTGGGATAGAAACGCCATCTTCAGTGAAGATACGGGTCATACCCACTTTTTTACCGACTAAACCAATCATTGTTTCAACCTCTCAATCGCTCAATGACCTGATTAACCCAGGCTGATCTGCACGTCTACACCGGCAGCCAGATCCAGACGCATCAGAGCATCAACGGTTTTCTCGGTTGGCTCAACGATGTCAACCAGACGCTTGTGAGTGCGAATCTCGTACTGATCGCGCGCGTCTTTGTTGACGTGCGGAGAGATCAGAACGGTAAAGCGCTCTTTGCGAGTTGGCAGCGGGATCGGACCACGGACTTGCGCACCAGTGCGCTTTGCAGTCTCGACGATTTCCGCGGTTGATTGATCGATCAGACGATGATCAAACGCTTTCAGGCGGATACGGATTCTTTGGTTCTGCATGAGACCAGAGCTCCAATTATTTATAAACGTAAATAATTACTCCTCACACCCATTTCGATTGATGGGGGAGTGTAATCGTCAACATATAACCCCCATATCGGGAGTATTGTTCGAAAGGCAAAAAAGGCCTGCCAATCGACTGATTCGCTAAAATCAGGCTTACCAAGATTAGGTAAGCCCGCGCATTATACGCAAAATGGCCCAGGAAGCAAGCCGCAGTTGGAAATATGCTCAGGAAATCGTCATTTTTGCGCGTTCAGCGGCAGTCGCGAGATGAGGACGGCTAACAGGGTATGAATTATGCTTGGCGGGGAAGCTCCCCTGCCCCACCGTAAAAACGGTCGCCGGCAGGAGAGACGATGACGAACGGAAGACAGGCTTACTCTTTGCGCTCTAGAACCTGGGCCTGGGCATAGTTTTGAATACCGAGGCGAGCGATCAGATCCAGCTCGGTTTCCAGCCAGTCGATATGCTCTTCTTCATCAGCCAGGATATCGATCATCAAATCGCGGCTGACGTAATCATGAATCGAGTCGGCATAGGCGATACCTTCACGCAGGTTTTTAGCGCCTGCCAGCTCCAGCGCCAGATCGGAACGCAGCATCTCTTCAATGTCTTCGCCGATGTTCAGCTTGCCGAGATCCTGCAGGTTAGGGAGCCCTTCCAGGAACAGGATACGCTCGATGTAGCGATCGGCATGCTTCATTTCGTCGATCGACTCGTGGTATTCCTTGTCGTTGAGGCGCATTAAGCCCCAATTCTTGAACATGCGGGCGTGCAGGAAATATTGATTGATGGCAACCAGCTCGTTGCCGAGCAGCTTGTTGAGGTGAGCAATGATCTTTTTATCGCCTTTCATAGGTAACTCCTCCTGGCCAGTTCTAAAAGTGTAGAACCTGTAAGCCAAGAGTCAAAAATAACCTTACCCTTTGTTAGGCAACTTCATGCATTGGGATGATAGTTCCGCGTTCCTCCACCATAATCTGTCTTGCCTGACGAATGCACTTTCCACAATCGGTACCAATCGGCACAAGTTCACGCAGCTGCTTCATGGTATGAGGATTGTGCTGACGCACCGCATTACGGATCGCTTTGTCAGTCACCGCATTACACAGACATACATACATAGAGAGACTCACTTCTTAACCAATGCATTGAGTCTAAATAGGAATAGTTTTTATTTCAATTAAGATTTGAACAAATTGCATAAAAAAAGGGCACCGAAGTGCCCTTTTTGTGTCGAAAAATTATTCGCGATTAAGCGATAACTTTAGCAACAACACCAGCGCCTACAGTACGGCCGCCTTCACGGATTGCGAAACGCAGACCGTCGTCCATCGCGATTGGGTGAATCAGGGTTACAACCATGTTCACGTTGTCGCCTGGCATTACCATCTCTACGCCTTCTGGCAGTTCGATGGTACCGGTCACGTCAGTAGTACGGAAGTAGAACTGTGGACGGTAGCCTTTGAAGAATGGCGTGTGACGACCACCTTCATCTTTGCTCAGGATGTACACTTCAGATTCGAACTGGGTGTGCGGCTTGATGGAGCCTGGCTTAGCCAGTACCTGACCACGTTCGATTTCTTCACGTTTGATACCACGCAGCAGAACACCTACGTTCTCACCAGCACGGCCTTCGTCCAGCAGTTTGCGGAACATTTCAACGCCAGTACAGGTAGACTTAACGGTGTCTTTGATACCAACGATTTCAACTTCTTCGCCAACTTTGATGATACCGCGCTCAACACGACCGGTAACAACGGTACCACGACCGGAGATGGAGAATACGTCTTCGATTGGCAGCAGGAACGGCTTGTCGATAGCACGCTCTGGCTCTGGAATGTAGCTGTCCAGGGCTTCGGCCAGTTCGATGATTTTCGCTTCCCACTCAGCTTCGCCTTCCAGCGCTTTCAGCGCGGAACCGCGGATTACCGGCAGGTCGTCGCCTGGGAAGTCGTAAGCGGACAGCAGTTCGCGAACTTCCATTTCTACCAGTTCCAGCAGCTCTTCATCATCTACCATGTCGCATTTGTTCATGAATACGATGATGAAAGGAACGCCAACCTGACGACCCAGCAGGATGTGCTCACGAGTCTGAGGCATTGGGCCGTCAGTCGCAGCTACTACCAGGATCGCGCCGTCCATCTGAGCAGCACCGGTGATCATGTTTTTCACGTAGTCGGCGTGCCCTGGGCAGTCAACGTGCGCGTAGTGACGAGTCGGGGTGTCATATTCAACGTGAGAGGTGTTGATGGTGATACCACGAGCTTTTTCTTCTGGCGCGTTATCGATCTGGTCGAAAGCACGTGCAGAACCGCCGTAGGTTTTAGCCAGTACGGTGGTGATCGCTGCAGTCAGGGTAGTTTTACCGTGGTCAACGTGGCCGATAGTACCAACGTTAACGTGCGGTTTTGTACGTTCAAATTTTTCTTTAGACACGGCTATATTCCTTACTATAGCGCTCTCCCCTTCTGGAGAGAGCACGGGACTTTGGTTTTAACCCTGCGGCTTATTTGCCACGGGCTTCGATTACGGCCTGAGCGACGTTGTTCGGTGCATCATCATACTTCAGGAATTCCATGGTGTATGATGCGCGACCTTTAGTCAGAGAACGCAGCTGAGTTGCGTAGCCGAACATTTCGGACAACGGTACTTCAGCGTGGATCTTAACGCCAGTCACTTCAGATTCCTGACCGCGCAGCATGCCGCGACGACGGCTCAAGTCACCGATAACGTCACCGGTGTTCTCTTCTGGAGTCTCAACTTCAACCTTCATGATAGGCTCAAGCAGAACTGGTTTCGCTTTCTTAAAGCCTTCTTTAAAGGCGATAGACGCGGCCAGTTTAAACGCCAGTTCAGAGGAGTCAACGTCGTGGTAAGAACCGAAGTGCAGACGAATACCCATGTCTACTACCGGGTAACCAGCCAACGGACCAGACTTCAGCTGCTCCTGGATGCCTTTATCAACGGCAGGGATGTATTCGCCAGGAATTACACCACCTTTGATGTCGTTGATGAACTCGTAACCTTTCGGGTTAGAGCCCGGCTCCAGTGGGTACATGTCGATCACAACGTGACCGTACTGACCGCGACCACCAGACTGCTTGGCGTGCTTACCTTCAACATCGGTAATCTTCGCGCGAATCGCTTCGCGGTAAGCTACCTGAGGTTTGCCCACGTTAGCTTCAACGTTGAATTCACGCTTCATGCGGTCAACGATGATGTCGAGGTGCAGTTCACCCATACCGGCGATGATGGTCTGGTTAGACTCTTCGTCAGTCCATACGCGGAATGACGGGTCTTCTTTAGCCAGACGGCCCAGAGCCAGACCCATTTTTTCCTGGTCAGCTTTGGTTTTCGGTTCAACGGCGATAGAGATTACCGGCTCAGGGAATTCCATACGCTCCAGGATGATTGGAGAGTCTGGGTCACACAGGGTGTCCCCGGTGGTCACGTCTTTCAGACCGATCGCAGCGGCGATGTCGCCTGCGCGAACTTCTTTGATCTCTTCACGCTTGTTAGCGTGCATCTGAACGATACGGCCGAAACGCTCGCGCGCAGACTTAACGGAGTTCAGCACGGTGTCGCCGGAGTTAACAACGCCGGAGTACACGCGGAAGAAGGTCAAGTTACCTACGAACGGGTCGGTAGCGATTTTGAACGCCAGAGCAGAGAACGGCTCGTCATCACTTGCGTGACGCTCAGCCGGAGTGTCTTTACCGTCGTCCAGGATACCGTTGATCGCAGGAACGTCAGTTGGTGCCGGCAGGTATTCGATTACCGCATCCAGCATCGCCTGCACGCCCTTGTTCTTGAACGCAGAACCACAGGTAACCAGGATGATTTCGTTGTTCAGTACGCGCTGACGCAGAGCGGATTTGATTTCTTCCTCGGTCAGCTCTTCGCCGCCCAGGTATTTTTCCATCAGCTCTTCGGAAGCTTCCGCAGCGGACTCGATCAGGTTCTGGCGCCATTCTTCAGCCAGATCCATCATGTCAGCCGGCACGTCTTCGTATTCGAAGGTTACGCCTGCGTCTTCTTCGTTCCAGTTGATCGCCTTCATCTTCACCAGGTCGATAACGCCGGTGAATTTGTCTTCTGCGCCGATAGCCAGCTGCAGAGGAACAGGGTTAGCGCCCAGACGAGATTTGATCTGGCCAACAACTTTCAGGAAGTTAGCACCCATACGGTCCATTTTGTTAACGAACGCGATACGTGGCACTTTGTATTTGTTAGCCTGACGCCATACGGTTTCAGACTGTGGCTGAACACCACCAACAGCACAGTAAACCATTACCGCGCCATCCAGCACACGCATGGAACGTTCTACTTCGATGGTGAAGTCAACGTGCCCTGGGGTGTCGATGATGTTTACGCGATGCGGTTCGAACTGCTTGGCCATACCAGACCAGAAAGCAGTAGTCGCTGCAGAAGTGATGGTAATACCACGCTCCTGCTCCTGTTCCATCCAGTCCATGGTGGCAGCGCCGTCATGAACTTCACCGATTTTGTGGTTTACACCGGTGTAGAACAGAATACGTTCGGTAGTGGTGGTTTTACCGGCGTCGATGTGAGCACTGATACCGATGTTGCGGTAGCGTGCAATGGGTGTTGTACGAGCCATTTGATTCCTCTATTCCTAGGGCGTTCAAGTTCAGTTAACCCAAGCGGGCCGATTTGACGCGCCCGCTTGGTTAGCATGACTACAGCCGGGTGATTACCAGCGGTAGTGGGCGAACGCCTTGTTGGCTTCGGCCATACGGTGAACGTCTTCACGCTTCTTAACAGCAGAACCTTTGTTCTCTGCTGCGTCAGACAGCTCGTTCGCCAGGCGCAGAGCCATGGATTTATCACCGCGTTTACGTGCAGCATCAACGATCCAACGCATTGCCAGAGCATTACGACGAACCGGGCGGACTTCAACTGGTACCTGATAAGTAGAACCGCCAACGCGACGCGACTTAACTTCTACAGTCGGGCGAACGTTGTCGAGAGCGACTTCGAAAGCTTCCAGGTGATCTTTACCAGAACGCTGAGCCAGGGTCTCCAGCGCGGTATAGACGATTGCTTCTGCAGTAGATTTTTTACCGTCTACCATCAGGATATTTACAAATTTGGCCAGCAGCTCAGATCCGAACTTAGGATCTGGCAGGATTTTACGTTGGCCGATTACGCGACGACGTGGCATGGAAATACTCCGTTGTTAATTCAGGATTGTCCAAAACTCTACGAGTTTATTTTGACATTAAAGTTAAAACGTTTGGCCTTACTTAACGGAGAACCATTAAGCCTTTGGCTTCTTCACGCCGTACTTGGAACGAGCTTGCTTACGGTCTTTAACACCGGAGCAGTCAAGTGCACCACGGACGGTGTGGTAACGCACACCTGGCAGGTCTTTTACACGACCGCCACGGATCAGGATTACGGAGTGTTCCTGCAGGTTGTGGCCTTCGCCACCGATGTAGGAAGTTACTTCGAAACCGTTGGTCAAACGCACACGGCAAACTTTACGCAGTGCGGAGTTTGGTTTTTTCGGGGTAGTGGTGTATACGCGGGTGCATACGCCACGTTTCTGCGGGCAGGCTTCCAGCGCTGGAACGTTGCTTTTAGCAGCCTTCACAGAGCGTGGTTTGCGAACCAGCTGGTTAATTGTTGCCATTAAAAAAGCTCCTGGTTTTTGCTTCGTACTAGCTTCGTAAACATGTGATAAATCCCCTCGTATGCACTATTGGCAAAGTACGAGGACGCAGAATTTTAGGGCTGACCAGTATGGGTGTCAAGAAATATACAACATCACTCTCATCACCAGGCCATTTGGCTGCGGTGTTGTTCGGTTAATTCAACGAAGTGATTATAGCCGACGACAGTGATTTTGTGCGAGAAATGACCAACCAATCCCCGGGCTTCCAGGTCGTCCTGCAGCGCGTAAAGGGATATGGGGGCGGCGAGCAGCAATTCAAGATGGGCGCTGCCGGCAAGGCCGGCAAGCACGCCGTCCTGCAGCAGCAGCAGCGCGTCGCCCTCTGCCGTCAGGCGCAGCAGCGCAGGTAAGTCACATTGGTTTGGCGAATGGCTCAGGGTATACAGCATCAAAGGATCCTAAAACGTCATCACGGCGTCGTAGCCGGCCAGTTCGCGGCGCAGTTCGTCCGGCGCCAACACCTCGGCGTCCAGCACCCAATCGGTCACCTGGCTCAGCCCACGCTCCTGCAGCGAAGCCTGGCACAGATAGCAGCGCTCCACGTCATACAGCGGCAGCACGCCGAAGGTGGCAATGTAATTGCGCGCCAAAATCTTTTCCGGTTGCTGGCCCGGCAACAGCTGCAATACGCCATCGCCGACAAAAAACACCCCCAAGTCTTCGCTGAGCGCCGACGTGGCGAGCAGCGCATCCAGCCCTTCCCTGCCGCCGGCGCCGCCGTGCGGCCCGTGGGTGAAAACAAAAGCGACTCGTTTCATCATATCCTCAGAACTGCACCAGACGGTCGCAACTCAGCGACGCTTCGGCCAGGGAACCCAGCCCGCTCAGGGTAAAACCGGGCTGCAGGTTGGCGCTTGCCAGCCCCTGCTGCGCCGCCTCCTGCTCGTCGGTGACGCCACGACGCAGCGCAGCAGCAACGCAGACGTTGAGCGCCACGCCGTGTTGCTGCGCCAGCTGCGCCCAGCCGCGCACCAGGTCGAACTCGTCACTGGCCGGCGCGGTCAGCTGGTTGGCGTTCAACACCCCTTCACGGTAGAAAAAAACGCTGGAAAGCCGGTGCCCTTTCGCCAGCAAAGCCTGAGCGAACTGATAGGCGCTGCTGGCCTGCTGCGTGCCGTAAGCCGGGCCGGTGACCAACAGGCAATAATCGAGCATCAACGGTCGCTTCCCAACAGATCGCCGCTCTTGAACTGGCGGATATACAGATACACGGTGTGTTTGGAGATATTCAGGCGATCCGCCACCTGGTTGATCGCATCCTTGATGTCGAAGATGCCTTTCTCATAGAGATTGAGCACCACCTGACGATTCTTGGCATTATTGGACACCGAGCGGTCGGCGTTCACCTCTTCGATGGTGAACTCCAGCGTCTGCGCCACCAGATCGTCGACGGAAGAAGCGAAATTCACCGACGACGGCACGTCCTGCGTGGCCGGCGGCATAAAGGTCTGCATGATCTGCGAGAACGGCACGTCGAGGTTCATGTTGATGCACAGCAAGCCGATCACCCGCTGCTCGCGATTGCGAATGGCGATGGTCACCGACTTCATCAACACGCCGCTCTTGGCGCGGGTAAAGTAGGCTTTCGACACGCTGCTGTCGTCGCCGGCCATGTCGTGCAGCATGCGCAGCGCCAGATCGGTGATCGGCGAGCCGATTTTACGCCCGGTATGTTCACCGTTGGCGATGCGTACCGCAGAGCTGTTCAGGTCTTCCAGCGCGTGCAGTACGATCTCGCAGTGGCCGCCGATCAACATCGCCAACCCGTCGACCACCGCTTCATAGGATTTCAGGATTTCATGATCCGTTTGAGTAAACGGACGTTCATTCAGCAAATCAAGTTCGCTGGCTTCGCTGGATAAAAGCGAATTCGACATCGAAGATACCACCCTCATAGATCGCCTGTGCCAGGGGGCGCAGCTAAAACCGCTCGGACCGGATCGCTGCCGTCGTCGGCACGCCGCAGCGCGGCCGGCTGAGAGCGGCATCAAACGGCACGATGACATCCGCGGGCGAGGCGGCCGGGAACAATTTTAGGTACACGCCCTAAGGGGCAGACGCATGACTGATAAATCAGAATTATTAGTCTAGCAAAGCGGCCGGAGCAAAGTCCTTGCGTTTGCGCGTGGTATTGACGTTAAGCCCGATGCCCGGCAGGCGTCAAGCGTTCAATGGAGAGAGAGGCGGCGGCTGCCGAAATGAAAACCGCCGCGGAGGGCATCCGCGGCGGTGGCAAACAGAGCGACGATGTTATTTCGCTTTGGTAGCGGCTTTCGCGTCAGCCGGTTTTTCAGCTTTAGCGTCGGCTTTCGGCGCCGCTTTCACGTCCAGCAGCTCAACGTCGAAGACCAGCGTGGAGTTAGCCGGGATGCCCGGAACGCCGGTTTTACCGTAGGCCAGCGCCGGTGGGATCACCAGCTTGATTTTGCCGCCTTTCTTGATGTGCTTCAGGCCTTCGGTCCAGCCTGGGATCACGCCGTCCAGACGGAACGACAGCGGCTCGCCGCGGGTGTAGGAGTTATCGAACTCGGTACCGTCGGTCAGGGTGCCTTTGTAGTTCACTACCACGGTGTCGCTGTCTTTCGGTGCTTCACCCGCGCCCGGTTTCTCTACCTGGTACAGCAGGCCGGATTCGGTTTTCTTCACGCCTTTTTCTTTAGCGAAGCTGTCGCGGTACTTGGCGCCTTTGGTTTCGTTGTCCTTGGCGTCCTGTTCCATCTTCGCCTGAGCGGAAGCCTTCACGCGCGCTTCGAAGCCCTGCAGGGTCTTCTCGATGTCGGCATCGTTCAGCTTGCTCTTGTTGGCGAACGCGTCCTGAACGCCGGCGATCAGCTGATCTTTGTCCAGCTTGATGCCCAGCTTCTCTTGCTCTTTCAGAGAGTTGTCCATGTAACGACCGAGAGAGGCGCCCAGTGCGTAAGCCGCTTGCTCGTCGTCGTTTTTGAACTTGCCGGTGCTCGGTGCTGCTGCCGCGTCCGCTGGTTTAGCGGCTTCTGCCGGTTTGGCGGCATCGGCTGCCATGACCTGGGTCGCATTCAGAGCAAAAGCCATGGTGGTTGCCAGAAGCGTGACTTTAAACAAAGATTTCATCCATTTCTCCAGTGTCTGAAGCAATGCCCCAAACAATCATTAGGTAAGATAACCGGGCTACTATAGCTGCCTGAAACAAAACAAAACAGTCGCACAGGTAACCAATCGAGTCAAAGTGTGACTCCCGCTTTGCCAAGAAGTTTCCCACCGCGTGCTACTCGCATGATAAATCAGATTTTTCTTGCAGAATATTCGGCGAGGTTAGCAAAAAACGGCGTATCAGGCGCGCAACTTTTCAGCACTTTACACTGCCGATCGCAACGTTGCGCGCCGTCTGGAGAAATAGCGCGAGCAAACCCGGCGCCAGCTGTTACCATAGCGCCGAATCAGGATTTTATCGCGTCAGAGGTAGCCTCATGCACAACGCCGACACTCAACGCCTGCTACAGCGGCTTGAAGAACTGGAGAGCCGTCAGGCCTTCCAAGAGCTCACCATCGAAGAGCTCAACCAGACCGTCATCCAGCATCAAATGGAAATGCTGAAGATGCGCGAACATCTGCGCATGTTGACCGACAAGCTGCGCTCGACCCAAACCTCAATGATCGCCTCGCAATCGGAAGAAACGCCTCCGCCGCACTATTGAGGGCCCGCCATGCGGTTATTTCAGGCGTGCCAGCCCTGCGACGGCACGCTCGAGATACCGGCGCGGGCACCCCAGGTTGATACGGATAAAACCGCTCCCCTGCGGGCCGAAACCGTTGCCCATCGACGGCGCCAGCTTCGCCACCGCCACCAGCGCCTGCTGCAAGTCAGCATCGTTCAAACCCAGCGAGCGGCAATCCAGCCAGGCGAGATAGGTCCCTTCAGCCTGGGTCATCGTGCACCAGGGCGCGGCGTCCGCCAGCGCCTGCTTAAACCAACGCCGGTTCTCCGCCAGGTAGTCGAGCAGCTCATCAAGCCAGGCCGCGCCCCGTTGATAGGCCGCGGTCGCCGCCGTCATCGACAACGCGTTGAACACATCCAGCCCGTGGGCGTTCAGCCGATCGACAAACGCCTGCCGAAGCCAGGCATTGGGGATCAGGAAATTCGAAATGCGCAGCGAGGAAAGGCCGAACGTTTTGCTGGCGGACGTCGCCGCAATGACCCGCTCGCGATATTCCTCGCCCAGATGCAACACCGACGTAAACGTCTCGCCGGGCAGCAGCAGATCGGCCCAAATTTCATCGGAGATCACCGTGACGTCGTGGGCGTGGCAGAGCGCCATGAGCCGCTCCAGTTCATCACGGCGCCAGCAACGGCCGGTCGGGTTGTGCGGATTGCACAGCAACAACAGCGGCGGTTTACGCTGCGCCAGACAGGCGGCCAGCTGGTCGAAATCGATCCGGTATCCCTGCGGGGTTTCCAGCAGCGGGTTTTCAATCACCTCTCTGCCGTTCATGGTGACTATCTTGGCGAACGAGCCATAATACGGCCCCTGCACCACCACGCCATCCCCCGGCTTGCTGAGCAGTTGGATCAGCATCGCCAACCCCGGCACTACCCCTTCAATCGACGTGAACCATTCGCGCCGCAGCGGCAAGCCGTGCCGCTTGGCAAACCAGTCGATCGCCGCCTCATAGTAAGCGTCGTCGCGTTCGCTGTAGCCAAAGACGCCGTAGTCCACCCGCTGATGCAGCGCCTGCTGCACCTCCGGCGGGCACGGAAAGTCGAAATCGGACACCCACATCGGCAACAGTTCACTGCCGTCCAGTTGCAGATAGCGGTCGATGAAGTCCCACTTCACGGAGCCGGTGTTGTGGCGATCGATGATGGCGTTGAAATGACTCGTCATGTCAGGCTTCCTTACGCTGCAAGTCGTTCTGAGGTTGGAGTTTGGCGATACCGAAGCCGGTAAACCCATAAATCAGGGCGAACACCACCGCGGCATAACATTGGATCGCCCACGGCAGCAGATCGAGGGTGCTGACCCCCAGCGTGGTGGCCATGTAAATGCCGGCGGCCGTCCACGGGATCAGCGGTTCGATGACGGTGCCCGCATCTTCGACGGTGCGCGACAGATTTTTGTTGTCCAGCCCCATGCGTCGATAGGCCCCTTTGAACAGCTCCGCCGGGATCAGCAGCGCCAGCTTGCCGTCGCTGGTCGCGCCGGTCACCAGGATAGTGGTGGCAACGGTGGCGGCGATCAGCTGGCCGGTGGTGTGCACCACTTTCAACAGCCGGCTGATGATCACCGTCAGCGCGCCGGTCAGCGTCAGGGCGCCGGCGAAGGAAAAGGCGCAGAACACCAGCAGGATCGTACTCATCATCGAGAACATGCCGCCGCGGTTCAGCAGGCGCGGCACATCGGCGACGATCCCTTCGACGTTATGGCCCTGAGTGGCGAACATCGACAGATTGAAGCCGTCCATCAACGCATTCAGCCCCTGCTGCAGGCTAAAGCCCTGCAGCGCGACGCCGATGGCGATCGCCAGCGCGCAGGCGGCCAGCATGACGGGGATCACCGGCCGTTTGGTCACCGCGCCCCACAGCACCAGCACCGGCGGCAGGATCAGCAGCAGATTGAAGTGGTACAGCCCCTCGAGCGCACCGACAATTTCGGTCACTTTCTCGGGCGTTGCCACACTGCCCACCGCACCGGTGTGGCCGGCGATCAGGTACACCACGGCGGCCAGGATAAAACTCGGCAGCGTCGTGTACATCAGATGCTGGATATGGCTGTAGAGATCGGTATCCGCAACGATAGCCGCAAAGTTCGTCGAATCGGACAACGGCGAAATTTTGTCGCCGAAGTAAGCGCCGGACACCACCGCCCCGGCCGCGGCGGCCAGCGGCACGTCCAGACCGGCGGCCACGCCCATCAGCGCCACGCCCACGGTGCCGGCCGCCCCCCACGAGGTGCCGGTGCACACCGAGATCACGCTGGTGATGAAGAACGCGGCGATCAGAATGTATTGCGGGCTGATCAGCTTCAGCCCCCAATACACCATGTAAGGGATGGTGCCGCTGATCATCCAGGTGCCGATCAGGCCGCCCACGCAGATCAGGATCAGGATAACCGGCATCGCCTTCGCCAGCTTGGCCACGATGGCCTCGATGATGTCGTCCCAGCGGTAGCCTTGCCACCAGGCTAACGCGGCGGCGATGGCGGCGGAAACCAGCAGCAGCGGTTCAATGCGCAGGCCAAACTGGCCATAGCCGATGATGAGCAGCAACAGCATGGCCACAATCGGCAGCGTCGCCAGCCCAAGGTTGAGCGTTTTCTTATTATCCATATACGGCTCCTGTTGAAGATGGGGTACTGCAACAGCGTAATGGCTTTGGTAATCGGAGGATGTGAGCGCAGGCAACCGGCCATGTAATCGGTTTCATGAGATGGCGTTGTGTGAGCCGTCTCTCATTCGCCGAGCTTGCTTTGCTCATGCGGTTCGCCGTCGGCTACGGAGTCTCGCAGGACAAGTTCGGCCGAAAAGCGGTTGTTCCGTGGCGCGACGTCGCTGCCGCTGTGGATCTGTAGCGCCAGGCGCGCGGCACGCCGAGCCATTTTCTCGATGGGATAATGCACGGTGGTCAACGCAGGGTGGAGATACTTCGCCAGGGCAATGTCGTCAAAACCGACGATCGACAGCGCCTCAGGCAGCTGAATGTGCCGTTGGTGGCAGGTGCGCATCATGCCGGCGGCCATTACGTCGTTGAAGGTCACTGCGGCGGTGAAGCATGGGTCGCTGGCCAGCACGCGCTCGGCCGCCAGTTCGCCCCCTCGCTCGTTGAAGGGCACGCTGATGATCCAGCTGCCGGGTACCTCAATGCCGGCGGCGGCCATGGCCTTGCGGTAACCCGCTAACCGCTGCGCGCGGTCGTCGATCGGCAGATCCGCCGTCACGCAGGCAATTCTCCGATGCCCCTGGCGTATGAGCAACTCGGTCGCCGTCTGCGCCGCATTGGCGTTGTCGAGCCAGATGCAACGGTTGGCGATGGCGGGCAGATAACGATTGATCAGCACCAGCGCAGGCGTGTGGGCGGCGTAGCGCAGCAGCTCCTCCTCCCCCATGCGCGTGACGTGCGCCACGATGGCTTCGCATCCCTGGTTGATGAGAAAATCGAGGCCGCTTTTTTCCAGCTCGGCCTGATGCCCGCCGCTGCACAACATCAACCGCACGCCGGCCTGCCGCGTGATGTCTTCCACGCCCCGCGCCAGGCGTGAAAAAAACGGATCGTCGAGGTTGCCGGTCAGCAATCCCAGCATATTGCCGCTTCTTTTCGCCAGCGCTAGCGCGGCGGCGTTGCGATGGTAGTTAAACTCGCGCATCGCTTTCTCGACGCGTTCGCGGGTCACCGGTTCAACGTAGGCGGTATTATTGATCACCCGGCTGACGGTGGCCGTGGAAACGCCGGCGCGGCGCGCAACGTCTTTCATGGTGGCCATGGCATGTCCTGTTGTGCCGTTCGGCGCCCGGTGCGCCGCGCATAAAAAAGGGCAGCCGATGGCCGCCCTCTTGTCTCGTCACTGCGCTCTGCTTAGTGGCAGCCGCAGCCGCCGTTACCGCAACCACCTTTACCGTGGTCGTGACCATGGTCGTGATCGTGGCTGTGGCCGTGACCGCCGCAGCAGCCTTCACCGTGCTCGTGGTGATGGTCGTGCTCGCCGTGTACGTGGCCGTGCGCCAGTTCTTCTTCGGTCGCTTCGCGGATCGCGACAACTTCCACGTTGAAGTTCAGGTTTTGGCCGGCCAGCATGTGGTTGCCGTCAACCACCACGTGGTCGCCGTCAACTTCGGTGATTTCAACCGGTACCGGGCCCTGATCGGTGTCAGCCAGGAAACGCATGCCGACCTGCAGTTCGTCAACGCCCATGAAGACGTCTTTCGGTACGCGTTGCACCAGGTTTTCGTCGTAGTTGCCGTACGCGTCGTTCGCGCCGACGTGAACGTCAAAACGATCGCCAACGTCGTGGCCTTCGAGTGCTTTTTCCAGACCTGCGATCAGAGAACCATGCCCGTGCAGATAGTCCAGCGGTGCGCTCACCGGAGACTCATCAACCAAAACACCGTCTTCTGTACGTACTTGGTAAGCCAGGCTGACCACCAAGTCTTTTGCTACTTTCATGATATCTCCTACCGTTGGCTACTAGGACGCACACCGTTATCGGGATGCGCGCCTTTTCCGGACAGATTGTAACGGAAATCTGCCTCGCTGTACCCTCCGGGATAAAAAAACGCTACTTCGGCTGGAAAATGCCGATCACCTGCTCTTGCGGGCGAACGTGTTTTTCCACCTGTTGTTCGGTCTGGCGCTGATGGTGGCCGCACTTGACGCACTCCACCACCTCCACCTGATCCTCCCGCCATACCGCCAGCGTATCCATGGCGCTACAGCTCGGGCACACTGCCCCGGCGATAAATCTTTTACGTGTTGCAGACATCGTTATGCTCCCGCTTATTCGTATTCGTCCCAGCCGTCGAACTGGCGGCTTTCTTTTTGCATTTCGCGATGGAACAGCTCTTCCAGCTCGCGCCGCGCCTCTTTCACGCGGGAAATTTGCGCCACGTCGCCCTGATGCGGCGGCATCAGTTCACGCAGCATGCGCATATCCAGGCGGCGGAAATGCTGCTGGGCGCGGAAGGCCTGATGCGGGTGCATCCCCAACTCCATCAGCGCCTTGCGCCCCAGTTCCAGCGCGCTGGAGAAGGTTTCGCGGCTGAACTGTTTCACCCCCGCCTGCAGCAACTCATGCGCCTCCACGCGGCCGCGCGCCCGCGCCAGAATGCTCAGGTTCGGGAAGTGTTGCTGGCACAACCGCACGATCTCCATGGTGTCTTCCGGCTCATTGCAGGTGATCACGATCGACTTGGCCTTCTCGGCGCCCGCCGCGCGCAGCAGCTCCAGCTCGGTGGCATCGCCGTAATAAACCTTGTAGCCGTAGCGCCGCAGTACGCCAACGGCGCTGACGTCGCGCTCCAGAACGGTAATGCGCATTTTGTTGGCCATCAACAGGCGGCCGATCACCTGGCCGAAACGCCCGAAGCCGACGATGATCACCTGCGGATCGTCATCTTCCACGTACGGCGTCTCCTCGTCTTCGTCTTTGGCGTTATAGCGGCGCGCCAAAATGCGGTCTATGGCCTGCATCAGCAGCGGCGTGGTCATCATCGACAGCGTCACCACCACCAGCAGCAAAGAGAGTTGATCCGGCCGCAGCACCTTTTGGGCGCCCGCCGCCGAAAACAGCACGAAGGCGAACTCACCGCCCTGGCTGAGCACCCCGGCGAACTGCAGGCGCACCGAACTGCGCAGGCCGAACAGGCGCGACACGCCGTAGAGCACGCCGGATTTGACCGTCACCAGCACCAGCACGCCGATCAACACCTCGGCCAGATGGGTGTAGAGCACGCCGATATTCAACACCATGCCCACCGAGATAAAGAACAACCCCAGCAGCAGCCCTTTAAACGGCTCGATGGAAATTTCCAGTTCGTGGCGGTATTCGCTCTCCGCCAGCAGCACCCCGGCAATGAAGGTGCCGAGCGCCATCGACAGGCCGAGCGCTTCCATAAACAGCGCCGAGCCGAGCACCAGCAACAGCGCCGCGGCGGTGAAGATCTCGCGCACGCCGGAAGCGGCGATATAGCGGAACAGCGGCCGCAGCAGGAAACGGCCGCCGATCAGCATGCCGCCGAACGCCGCCACCTTAAGCGCGATCTTCGCCCAGTCGTCGCTGGTGCCGCCGGCGCCGGCCAGAATCGGGATCAGCGCCAGCGCCGGGATCACCGCCATATCCTGGAACAGCAGCACCGAGAAGCCGAGCTGCCCCCCTTCGTTGCGGTTCATGCCCTTCTCGCGCATCAGCTGCAGCGCCATGGCGGTGGAAGACATCGCCAGGCCGACGCCGCCGATCACCGCCGCCTGCCAGGCGAAGTGCGTCAGGTACAGCAACGCGCCCAGCACCGCCGCGGTGATCAACACCTGGCCGGCGCCGGCGCCGAAGATCGAACGCCGCAGCTCCCACAGCTTGCTGGGGTTCAGCTCCAGGCCGATGATGAACATCAGGAACACCACGCCCAGCTCGGAGAAGTGCAGGATCTCGTCGACGTCGCGAATGAAGCCCAATCCCCAGGGGCCGATGGCGATGCCGGCGATCAGATAGCCCAGCACCGCGCCGATCCCCAGGCGACGGGCGATCGGCACCGTCACCACCGCGGCGAACAGGAACAGTAAAATGGCGGTCAGTAAGGTCGATCCTTCCATGCTCACCGCCCTCCGCGCGGCAGCGGGTGGCTCAGCCACTCGCCGTAGGCGTCCGCATGGCTGCGCAGCACCTCCGGCTTTTGCCGCCGCGCCCAATACACCACGAACGGCGTCAGCCAATGCATATGGCACATCCCGGCGGTCAGCTCGAACGGCCGCAGAATATCTTCCATCGGGTAGTGGTTATAACCGCCGGTGCGGTAGGCGCCTTCCGGTTCGCCGGTGGTGATCACCGAACGCCAGTATTTGCCCGCCAGCGCATTGCCGCCCACGCCGCTGGCAAAGCCACGCGACAGCACGCGATCCAGCCACTCCTTCAGCAGCGCCGGGCAGCTGTAGGTATACAGGGGATGCTGAAACACGATGACCTGATGCTCACGCAGCAGCTGTTGTTCGTGATGGATATCGATAAAAAAATCAGGGTAGTGCGCGTAGAGATCGTGCACGGTGACATGTTCCAACTGCTGCGCCGGTCGAAGCAAAACCCGGTTCGCCACCGAGTCATGGGATTCCGGATGGGCATACAGCAGCAAGACCTTGGGCGGCTGCGACATCATTCCCCTCCAAAGCGTCGTCAGGGTAGCGGTTTTCCGTTACCATGCATCGCAAAGACAAAAACAGCGCGCGGTGCGCGTTCTGTTACCTTAATGATAATTTAACATACTCTGAACATACGGCGCTTTATGATTGTATTCTCCTCGCTACAAATCCGACGCGGCATCCGCGTCCTGCTGAACAACGCCACGGCGACGGTTAATCCAGGTCAGAAGGTCGGCCTGGTGGGCAAAAACGGCTGCGGCAAATCCACGCTGCTGTCGCTGCTGAAGGGCGAGATCGCGGCGGACGGCGGCAGCTTCACCTTCCCCGGCAACTGGGCGCTGGCCTGGGTCAACCAGGAGACGCCGGCGCTGGACGTGCCGGCAATCGAGTATGTTATCGACGGCGACCGCGAGTTTCGCCAACTCGAAGCCGAATTGCAGGCGGCCAACGATCGCAACGACGGCCACGCCATCGCCACCCTGCACGGCAAGCTGGACGCTATCGACGCCTGGACCATCCGCTCCCGCGCCGCCAGCCTGCTGCACGGCCTCGGCTTCTCCAACGAACAGCTGCAAAGCCCGGTGCGCGACTTCTCCGGCGGCTGGCGCATGCGCCTCAACCTGGCGCAGGCGCTGGTGTGCCGTTCCGACCTGCTGCTGCTCGACGAACCGACCAACCACCTGGATCTCGACGCGGTGATCTGGCTGGAGCGCTGGCTGAAAAGCTATCCCGGCACGCTGGTGCTGATCTCGCACGACCGCGACTTCCTCGATCCGATCGTCGACAAGATCCTGCATATCGAACAGCAGACGATGAATGAATACACCGGCAACTATTCGTCGTTCGAACGCCAACGCGCCACCAAACTGGCGCAGCAGCAGTCGCTGTATCAGCACCAGCAAGAAAAAGTGGCGCACCTGCAAAGCTATATCGACCGTTTCCGCGCGCAGGCCACCAAGGCCAAGCAGGCGCAGAGCCGCATCAAGATGCTGGAGCGCATGGAGCTGATCGCCCCGGCGCACGTCGACAACCCGTTCACCTTCAGCTTCCGTCCGCCGGAAAGCCTGCCGAATCCGCTGCTGCGCATGGACAAAGTCAGCGCCGGGTATGGCGACAAAGTGATCCTGAAGTCAATCAAGCTGAACCTGGTGCCCGGCTCGCGCATTGGCCTGCTCGGCCGCAACGGCGCCGGTAAATCGACGCTGATCAAACTGCTGGCCGGCACTCTGGAACCGCTGAGCGGCGAGATCGGCCTGGCGAAAGGCATCAAGCTGGGTTACTTCGCCCAGCACCAGCTGGAATTCTTGCGCGCCGACGAATCGCCGCTGCAGCACCTGAGCCGCATCGCGCCACGGGTGCTGGAGCAGCAGCTGCGCGACTATCTGGGCGGTTTCGGTTTCCAGGGCGACAAGGTCAGCGAAGTGACCGAACGTTTCTCCGGCGGCGAGAAGGCGCGGCTGGTGCTGGCGCTGATCGTCTGGCAGCGCCCTAACCTGCTGCTGCTCGATGAACCGACCAACCACCTGGATCTCGACATGCGTCAGGCGCTGACCGAAGCGCTGATCGATTTCGAAGGCGCGTTGGTGGTGGTCTCGCACGACCGTCACCTGCTGCGTTCCACCACCGACGATCTGTACCTGGTGCACGACGGCCAGGTCGAGCCTTTCGAGGGCGATCTCGACGACTACCAGCAGTGGCTTGTCGACCTGCAGCGCCAGGAAAGCCAGCAGGACGCACCGGAAAAAGAGAGCGGCGGCAACAGCGCGCAGGCGCGCAAGGATCAAAAACGCCGCGAGGCGGAGTTCCGTACGCAGACCCAGCCGCTGCGCAAGCAGATCGCCAAGCTGGAACAGCAGATGGAAAAACTGGGCGCCGAACTGGCGGCGGTGGAGGAACAGCTGGCGGATTCCGCACTGTACGACATCAGCCGCAAGGCCGAGTTGACCGACTGCCTGCAAAAGCAAAGCCAGGCCAAATCCGCGCTGGAAGAGACGGAAATGACCTGGCTGGATGCACAGGAACAGCTGGAACAGTTAACGCAGGCGTTCGAAGCCTAAGCCTCAGGCCTTGTAAAAAGGCCTATCCCCCAGAATGGTCGCGCGGTGCATAATGCGCCGCTGCGGCAGATAATCCGCGTTGGCGTAGTGCTGCGTCACACGGTTATCCCAGATCGCCACGTCATTTTCCTGCCAGCGCCAGCGCACCTGAAACTCCGGTTTGGTGATGTGAGCAAACAGGAAGTTCAGCAAAGCGTCGCTCTCTTTCGGCGCCAGATCGACGATCCGCGTGGTAAACCCTTCATTGACGAACAGCGCCTGCCGGCCGCTGACCGGGTGGGTGCGCACCACCGGATGCAGCAGCGGCGGGTTTTTCTGCACCGCCAGCTGCCAGCGCTGATGCTCCTCTTCACTGCCGCGATGTTTGTGTTCCGGGAACGACTTGGTGAAGTCATGCTCCGCACGCAGCCCTGCGAGCAGCGTTCTGAACGGCGCCGACAGCGCCTCGTAGGCCGCGATGCCGCTGGCCCACAGCGTATCGCCGCCGGTGGAAGGCAAGGTCTTGGCCGCCAGGATCGCCCCCAGCGGCGGGTTCTCGATAAAGGTCACGTCGGTGTGCCAGTTATCGTTGTCCGGCGGGTTGTCGTCGTGGGTATCGAGCACGATGATCTCTTCCACGTCGGTGGCGTGCGGATAGACCGGATGGATATGCAGATCGCCGAAGCGGCCGGACAGATCGCGCTGCTGCAGCGGCGTGATCGGCTGATTGCGGAAGAACAGCACCTGATGCTTCAGCAAGGCATGATAAAGCTGTTCAAACTGGCCGTCGCCCAGCGGCCGGGCCAATTCGACGTTTTCCACCAGCGCCCCGATGTAAGGCCCCAGCGGGGTGATATTCAGACGTTCGTTCATTGCTGTACTCCATGCCACGGGGTCAATCGGCGCTGCAGGGCACGCAGCCCCAGCTCCAGCCCAAATGCAATCACCGCAATCACGCCGATGCCGGCTAACACCACGTCGGTCGCCAGAAACTCACCGGCGGATTGCACCATAAATCCCAGGCCGCGCGTGGCGGCGATCAGTTCGGCGGCCACCAGCGTCGACCAGCCGACGCCCAGCCCGATGCGAATGCCGGTCAGGATCTCCGGCAGCGCGCTCGGCAGCACCACGAAACGCAGCACCTGCCAACGCGTGGCGCCCAACGCGCGGGCGGCACGCACCCTCACCTGCGCCACGCTGCGCACGCCGGCCACGGCAGACAGCGTCACCGGCGCGAAGATCGCCAGATAAATCAGCAAGATCTTTGAGGTTTCGCCGATGCCGAACCAAATCACCATCAGCGGCAGATAGGCCAGCGGCGGCACCGGGCGGTAGATTTCAATCAGCGGATCGAGGATGCCGCGTACCGTGTCGTTCAGCCCCATGGCGATGCCCACCGGAATGCCGACGATCACCGCCGCCAACAGCGCTACCAGAATACGCCCCAGGCTGGCCGCCAGATGTTGCCACAGCGTGGCGTCCATAAAGCCTTGCGGGCTGGCGATGATGATCAACTGGTGCAGCACCTGCTGCGGCGCCGGCAAAAACAGCGGGCTGATCAGCTGCAGCGCCGTTACGCCCCACCAGACGATCAACACCGTCAACAGCGTGGCGCCGCTCAGCCAAACGTTGCGCGGCACGCTGAAACGGCGTGCCGCTTTGCCCTGCGGCTGCGCCGCGGCCTTCAGAGTGGAATGCAGGCTCATAGCAAGGCCTCACGCTGTTGGAAAACTTTGCCCAGCACGTATTCGCGCTGCGCGATAAATTCAGGATCTGACTTGATGGCGCGGCAGGCTTCGCCGTCGGCATAGCGTTGGCCGAAGTTCAGCGACAGCCGCTCCACCACCTGCCCTGGCCCCGGCGACAGCAGCAGCAGTTCGCTGGCGAGGAACACCGCCTCTTCGATATCGTGGGTGATCAGCAGCACCTGCTTGCCGGTATCACGCCAAATGGTCAGCAACAGCTCCTGCATCTGCTCGCGGGTGAACGCGTCCAGGGCGCCGAACGGCTCGTCCAACAGCAACAGCCGCGGATCGGCGGCCAGAGCGCGGGCGATGCCGACGCGTTGGCGCATGCCGCCGGAAAGCTGCCAGATAAAGTGCTGTTCATAGCCCGCCAGCCCCACGCGCTGCAGCATCTGCTCCGCCACTTGGCGGCGCTGCGCCTTGCCGACGCCGGCCAGCTGCAGGCCGAACTCGACGTTGTCCACCACATTGCGCCACGGCAGTAAGCCCTCATGCTGGAACACCACGCCCCGTTCGGCGCTCGGGCCGTGAACGGGCGTTCCATCCAGCGTGATGCTGCCAGCTGAAGGCTCGATAAACCCGGCGATCAAATTCAGCAGCGTGGTCTTGCCGCAGCCCGACGGGCCGAGCACCACCACCAGTTGCCCGGCGGCGATCTGGAACGACACGTCACGCAGCGCGGGCCGCCCCTGATACTCTGCTGAAAGATGATTGACGTTTAGCATCCTGCTTCCTTACGACTGCGGCGCAGCCTGCACCTGTTTCACAAAGCGGTCGGTCACGTAAGCGCTGTAGTCGCTGTCGACCTGCGGGATCTTGCCCTGCTGCTTGAGGAATTCGGCGGTATCGCGGATCGCCTTGTCCACCGGCTGGCCGAGCTGGGCAACCTGATCCGCCACCGGCAGATAACGGTTTCCCTTCACCAGCTCCGGCACCTGCGCTTCCGGCACGCCGCTCAGGCGCGCCAGCGTGCTGAGGTGGTTCGGATCTTTCAGCCACTGTTCCGGCGCCGCCAGGTAGGCTTTTTGCGCCTGCAGGGCGCTGGCGGCAAAGGCGGTCACCACGTCGGGATGTTTCTCGGCAAAATCTTTGCGCACCACCCACACGTCCAGCGTCGGCGAGCCCCATTCGCCCACCTGCGCGGAGTCGGTCAACACCTTGCCCTGTTTGGCCAGTTCGTTGACCACCGGCGCCCAGACGTAGGCGCCGTCGATGTCGCCGCGCTGCCAGGCGGCGGCGATGGCCGGCGGCTGCAGATTGAGGATCTTCACCTGCTCAGGCTTGATGCCCCAATGCTTGAGCGAGGCCAGCAGGCTGTAATGGGTGGTGGAGATAAACGGCACCGCAATGCGCTTGCCGATCAGATCCTGCGGGCTTTTGATGTCATTTTTCACCACCAGCGCTTCGGAACTGCCGAGCTGCGAGGCGATGAGGAACACTTCGATGGGGAGTTTCTGGCTGGCGGCCACCGCCAGCGGGCTGGAGCCGATATTGCCGATCTGCACGTCGCCGGAGGCCAGCGCACGCAGCACGCTGGAGCCGCTGTCGAACTTACGCCAGTCGACGGTCGCGCCGGACCGTTTGGCGAAGCTGTTTTCCGCCTGCGCCACCTTGGCCGGTTCCGCCGACGTCTGGTACGCCACGGTCACATCCACCGCGTAGGCGCTGGTTGCGCTGAGCGACAGCGCCAACAGCGCCGCGTTGCGTAAGGAAAAGAGTTTGCCCGCCATGTTCCGCTCCGTTGATAAAAATCTGTTCAGTTGCTGACAGTTTTATCTGAGCAATGACGGGCTATAAAAGAATAAAAAAGTCTTCTTTATTACCGTGAGTAATATAAACGCGGGTTACAGCGCGATACTTCCGCGCAGGAACACATGAGCATAGCCGCCGAGCAGCGTACGATCCCCTTGCAGTTCGCAGAACAGTTCGCCGCCGCGTGCCGAGATCTGCTGCGCATGCAGCCGATGGCGGCCGAGACGCGCCGTCCAGTAAGGCATCAGCGTGCAGTGCGCGGAGCCGGTAACCGGATCTTCACCGCCGTCGAGCGTGAAATAGCGCGACACGAAGTCCACGGTGTCACCCGGCGCGGTAACGATTACCGCACGCCCGGCCAGCGCGATCAGCGCCGGGATGTCCGGCCGCAGCGCGCGTACCTGCGCCTCATTTTCCAGCACCACCATCAGCGCTTTCGCCTGCCACACCTCCAGCGGCTGCACGCCCAGCAGCGCCGCGAGGCCCGCCGGTTCAGCCACCTTCTGCGGCGGCCGCGCGGGGAAGTCGAGCACCAGCCGTTCCCCGTCCTGCGCATCGCGCTTGACGAACAGCTCGCCGCCGGCCGAGCGGAAGCGGATATCCTGCAGCGCCGGATTGATCGCGCTGAACATCACATGCGCCGCCGCCAGGGTGCCGTGGCCGCAAAGATCGACCTCGCGTTCCGGGGTAAACCAGCGGATAGCGGTCATGTCGCCGTCATCCCAGACAAAGCTGGTTTCCGGCAGGCCGATCTCGTTGGCGATCGCCTGCAGCCGCTCCGCCGGCAGCGGCTGCGTCAGCAGGCAAACCCCGGCCGGGTTGCCGCGCAGCCCTTTGCCGGTAAAGGCAACCACGTGATAATAATTTTCCGCCATCGTTCGCTCCTTAATGCCAGATCAGTAACACACAGGCTGCGGTCAACAACCCCATGGAACCGTTGAAGATAACCCAGGCCTTTTTGCTGCGCAGCAGGCGGCCGATCACGGTGCCGAACGCCAGCCAGATAATGCCGGCGACAATGTTGACCACCAAAATGCCCAGCGCGATCGCCGCAATGGATCCGTTGTACTTATCGCCCGCCAGGCTGAAGCTGGCCACCGCCCCCAGCGCCATCAGCCAGGCTTTCGGGTTGAGGAACTGCAGCAGCCAGCCCTGATACAGCCGCACCGGCTGCGGCGGCACCACGTCGGTTTCCAGCTTTTCATAGGCGGCGGTGGCGACTTTCCACGCCAGCCACAGCAGGTACAAACTGCCGAGGATTTTCAGGATCAGGTGCAGCGACGGGTAGACCAGGATCAGGCTGCCGACGCCGAAGGCCACCAGCAGCAAAATGCTTTGCATGCCGAGCATGATACCGACCATCAGCCACAGCGATCGCATAAAGCCGAAGTTAGCGCCAGAGGTGGTCAACAGCAGGTTATTGGGGCCAGGCGTGATGGCGGCGACCCACAGGAAGCCCAGCATCGAAAGGAATAAACTCGGTTCCATGGCACGGGTGCTCCTCACCCAAGGCGCTTTTTTGCAGTATCATTGTTAGTTCTTGGTATTGAAGCTAACAGTGCGCTAGGGATCTCACAATAGCCGCCCACAACATTTTTACTCAGCCTATGCCTAACACCTTTCGCCCTCTGACCGGGGCCAGTAACCCGCACCTGCAAACGCTGTTGCCGCGGTTGGTGCGCCGCCGCGTGTTATTGAAACCGCATTGGCAACGGCTGGAATTGCCCGACGGCGATTTCGTCGATCTCGCCTGGAGCGAAGATCCGGCGCAGGCGCGCGACAAACCACGCGCGGTGCTGTTCCACGGCCTGGAAGGCAGCTTCTACAGCCCCTACGCACATGGCCTGCTCAACGCCTGGCGTGAGCGTGGCTGGCTCGGCGTGGTGATGCACTTTCGCGGCTGCAGCGGCGTGCCCAACCGCAAGCAGCGCATCTACCACTCCGGTGAAACCGAAGATGCACGCTTCTTCCTGCGCTGGCTGCGCGACCGCTACGGCGAGGTGCCAACCGCGGCGGTAGGCGTTTCGCTCGGCGGCAACATGCTGGCCTGCTATCTGGCGCAGCAAGGCGCCGACAGCCTGCTGCAGGCGGCGGTGGTGGTCTCGGCGCCGCTGATGCTGGAGCCCTGTGCCTACCGCATGGAGCAAGGCTTCTCCCGCGTTTATCAGCGCTACCTGCTGGGGCAGCTGAAACAAAACGCCACCCGCAAGCTGTTGCACTACCCGGACACTCTGCCGCTCAAGCTGTCACAGCTGAACGGGTTGCGGCGCATCCGCGAATTCGACGACGCCATTACCTCGCGCATTCACGGCTTTAGCGACGCTATCGACTACTATCGCCGCTGCAGCGCCCTGCCGCTGTTGCCGGCTATTCAGACGCCGCTGCTGATCATCCATGCGAAGGACGATCCCTTCATGACCCATGAGGTGATCCCCGACGTCGCCGGTCTGCCGCGCAATATCGAATATCAGCTGACCGAGTACGGCGGCCACGTCGGCTTCGTCGGCGGCACGCTGAAAAAACCGCATATGTGGCTGGAACATCGCATTCCGGCCTGGCTTTCCCCTTATCTGGACATCCCGACGTGATCATTCCCTGGCAAGAACTGGCAACCGACACCCTGAACAGCCTGATCGAATCCTTTGTACTGCGCGAAGGCACCGATTACGGCGAACACGAACGCTCGCTGGAACAGAAGGTGGAAGACGTGCGTCGCCAGCTGAAAAACGGCGAAGTGGTGCTGGTGTGGTCGGAACTGCACGAGAGCGTCAACATCATGCCGCGCGGCCAGTTCCGCGCCGGGCAGGAAGAAATTTAGTGGCGCTCGGTTCTATGACTGACGGAAAAAATCAGGTAACAATGGGGCATTGCAAACCAGCGCGCGCCATTTTTTCCTGAGATAGAGAGCGTCAACAAGAGCCACAATAATCCCCTGACGCCGGCGCATTCAACACGGAGTGACAACCATCATGTCTGCCAAACATCCCGTTATCGCGGTGACCGGTTCCAGCGGCGCCGGCACCACCACCACCAGCGTGGCGTTCCGTAAGATCTTCCAACAGCTCAACATCCGCGCCGCCGAGCTGGAGGGCGACAGCTTCCATCGCTACACCCGGCCGGAAATGGATGCGGCGATCCGCAAGGCGCGCGATCTGGGCAGACACATCAGCTATTTCGGCCCCGAGGCCAACGACTTCGGCCTGCTGCAGCAGAGCTTTATCGACTACGGCAAGAACGGCACCGGGCGCTCACGCAAGTATCTGCACACCTACGACGAAGCGGTGCCCTACAATCAGGTGCCGGGTACCTTCACCCCGTGGGAACCGCTGCCGGCGCCGACTGACGTGCTGTTCTACGAGGGGCTGCACGGCGGCGTGGTCACCGAGCACCATGACGTGGCCAAGCACGTCGATCTGCTGGTCGGCGTGGTGCCGATCGTCAACCTGGAGTGGATTCAGAAACTGATCCGCGATACCGGCGAGCGCGGCCACTCTCGCGAAGCGGTGATGGATTCGGTGGTGCGTTCGATGGAAGATTACATCAACTACATCACGCCGCAGTTCTCGCGCACCCACATCAACTTCCAGCGCGTGCCGACGGTGGACACCTCCAACCCGTTCGCCGCCAAGGCGATTCCCTCACTGGACGAAAGCTTCGTGGTGATCCACTTCCGCGGGCTGGATCAGATAGATTTCCCCTATTTGCTGGCGATGCTGCAGGGCTCGTTTATCTCACACATCAATACGTTAGTGGTGCCGGGCGGCAAGATGGGGCTGGCGATGGAGCTGATCATGGCGCCGCTGGTGCAGCGGTTGCTGGAAGGCAAGAAGATCGAATAAATGCGTTGAGCGCGGCGCCGGGCCGCGCTCCGTTTCGATTACGCCGGTTGGCGGATCTCGAAGCTGTGGGTCACCGTGGCAGCCTTGTTGAGCATCAGCGCCACCGAGCAGTACTTCTCCGCCGACAGGTTCACCGCACGCTCGACGATCTTGTCGGTCAGGTCCTGGCCGGTAACGATGAAGTGCAGGTTGATATGGGTGAACAACCGCGGGGCTTCTTCGCGGCGCTCGGAGGTCAGCTTCACCTCGCAGTCGCGCACGTCGTTGCGCCCTTTTTGCAGGATGGACACCACGTCGATCGCGCTGCAGCCGCCCACCGACATCAGCACCATCTCCATCGGGCTGGGCGCTTTATCACCGGCGTTGCCGTCCATCAGCACCTGGTGGCCGGAGGCCGATTCCCCCAAAAACGTTAACCCTTCCACCCATTTAACTCTTGCCTGCATTCTGGTCACTCCGGTTGATTTCTTAAAATCAGAGTACGCTTTCGCATAGAAACAGGCAACGTAACCTGATGCTAATCATGCTGAAGCGAGACAACACGAGACACCCGCCTTACTCTGTGTTACAAACAGAGCCGCAATAAATCTTTCCGGGACACTGAATTTCAGGGAAACGCCCAGAGAAAGGCTCCTTTACCGGTATGTTAACAGAATGTAGCTTGCAGCGCTTACGGCAAGTTAATATGCTAGAGCGACAGCGTATTTTTATGACACGCCTCAAAACTTGCCGGTAGCCCTCGCTCATGACTGCGGCTACAGGCGGGTTTTACAGGGAACTCTGACCCCTGTGACACAAGGCAGCGATAACAACAGAGGATAACAGCGAATGGTTCTCGGCAAACCGCAAACAGACCCTACTCTCGAATGGTTCCTGTCTCATTGCCATATCCACAAATATCCATCGAAGAGTACGCTGATTCACCAAGGTGAAAAGGCCGAAACGCTTTACTACATCGTGAAAGGCTCCGTCGCGGTGCTGATCAAGGATGAAGAAGGTAAAGAGATGATCCTGTCCTACCTCAACCAGGGGGATTTCATCGGTGAGCTCGGATTGTTCGAAGAAGGCCAGGAGCGCAGCGCCTGGGTTCGCGCGAAAACCGCCTGTGAAGTGGCCGAAATTTCCTACAAGAAATTCCGCCAGCTGATCCAGGTGAACCCGGACATCCTGATGCGTCTGTCCGCCCAAATGGCGAGCCGCCTGCAGGTCACCTCCGAAAAAGTGGGCAACCTCGCCTTCCTGGACGTTACCGGCCGCATCGCGCAAACCCTGCTGAATCTGGCGAAGCAACCCGACGCCATGACTCACCCGGACGGCATGCAGATCAAGATCACCCGTCAGGAGATCGGCCAGATCGTCGGCTGCTCGCGTGAAACCGTTGGCCGTATTCTGAAAATGCTGGAAGATCAAAACCTGATTTCCGCCCACGGCAAAACCATTGTCGTCTACGGCACCCGTTAATCCCTGAAAAAACGGCGCAGTCTGCGCCGTTTTTTTGTCTGCTCTCTGCCATGTGGCGCCGCCTGATCTACCACCCGGAAATCAACTACGCACTGCGACAAACGCTGGTGTTGTGCCTGCCGGTGCTGTTCGGCCTGCTGATAGGCCAGCTGCAGCTCGGCCTGATGTTCTCCCTCGTGCCCGCCTGCTGCAATATCGCCGGGCTGGATACGCCGCATAAGCGCTTCTTTAAACGACTGATCGTCGGCGGTTCGCTGTTCGCCTTCAGCAGCGTGCTGCTGCAACAGGCCCTGCTGTGGCACGTGCCGCTGCCGGCGCTGATGCTGGGCCTGGCGCTGCTGCTCGGCGTCACCGGCGAAATCAGCCCGCTGCACGCCCGGCTGTTGCCGGCGGCGCTGGTGGCCGCCATCTTCGCCCTCAGCACGGCCGGCACGGTGCCTATCTGGCAGGCGCCGCTGCTGTACGCGATCGGCACCGCCTGGTATGGCTTATTCACCTGGTTCTGGTTCAAGCTGTGGAAAGAGCAGCCGATGCGCGAGACGCTGAGCCAGCTCTACCTGGAACTGGCGGACTATTTCGAAGCCAAATACTCGCTGCTGACCCAGCACACCGATCCGCAGACCGCGCTGCCGCCGCTGCTGGTGCGCCAGCAAAAGGTGATGGACCTGATCAGCCTGTTGTACCAACAGCTTAATTTCCTGCCGCACGCCAACAATCTCGAGCAAAAGCGCCTGCAGCGCGCCTTTCAGGTGGCGATGGACCTGCAGGAGCACATCACCGTCAGCCTGCATCTGCCGGAAGAGGTGCAAAAACTGGTGGAGCAGAGCCAGGCCGAAGCGATCATTCGCCGCAATGCTCAGGTGATCGCCGGCCGGCTGCGCGTGGTGGCGCACGATATTCTCTATCATCAACATTCGAAGCGCTTCTCCATGACCCACGAGCTGGCGGCGCTGGAAAAAATGGCGGCGCAGCATCCCGATAATCCGGTCGGCCAGTTTTGTTATTACCACTTCAGCCGCATCGCCCGCCTGCTGCGCACCCAGCATCCGCTGTACCGCCGCGACCTGATGCCCGGCCAGCACCGCCTGCCGTTTTGGCCGGCGCTGGTCAGCTATCTGTCGTTCAAATCCACCGCCCTGCGCAACGCCGCGCGGCTGGGCGTAACGCTGGCGGTCGGCAGCAGCCTGGGTGCGGTATTCAACCTGCCGAAGCCTTACTGGATCCTGCTCACCATCATGCTGGTGAGCCAAAACGGGTATAACGCCACCCGGGTGCGTATTCAGCACCGTGCGCTGGGCACGATTGCCGGGCTATTGCTGGCAGCCGGGCTGCTGCAGCTGCAGTTGCCGGAAGGAGAAACGCTGAGCATCATGCTGGTGATCACGCTGCTGGCCTACCTGGTTTCGCGCAAGAACTACGGGCTGTCGGTGATTGGCTTTACGGTCACGGCGGTTTACACCCTGCAGCTGCTGGCGCTGAACGGCTCGCATTTTCTGGTACCGCGCCTGATCGATACGCTGATCGGCTGCGTGCTGGCGTTCGGCGGCACCATTTGGCTGTGGCCGCAGTGGCAAAGCGGGCTGCTGCGCAAGAATGCCCATCAGGCGCTGGAGAACGATCAAGCCGCGCTGCGGCTGATGCTGATGCTGAAGCAACCGGAACCGGACGCCACCGCGTTGGCCTATACCCGCATGCAGGTCAACCAGGCACACAACGCGCTGTTCACCTCGCTCAATCAGGCGATGCAAGAGCCGGGGTTCGCGTCAAACTATCTGGCGGACATGCGGCTGTGGGTCACTCACAGCCAGTTCATCGTCGAACACCTGAACGCCATGACCATTCTGGCACGCGAGCACTACATGCTGACGCCGAAACTGGCGGAAGAGTATCTGCAGACCTGTGAAATCGCGCTGCAAAGCTGCCAGCAGCGGTTGGAATACGACGGCCCGAGCAGCGGCATCATGCAGCCGCCGGATCTGCATCCGGACATGCCCGTTACCGAGATGGAGCGCCATCTGCGGCGCATTTTGTCGCACCTGAGCGTGATGCACACCATTTCGTCGCTGGCCTGGCGCCAGCGCCCGCACCACGGCATCTGGCTCAAGCGCAAACTGCGCGATCAATAAGGGCGCGGCATGCCGCGCCCTGTTATATGCCGCGCGGGCTTCAGGCGTTGATCACATCCTGCACCGCCAGCTCGAACAGCGCCATGCCGGCCTCGATATCCTGCAGCTCCACCACCAGCGACGGCGCGAAGCGGATCACGTTCGGCCCGGCATTGAGGATCATCAACCCACGCGCGGCGGCGGCGGTGAGGAAGTCGCGCGCCCTGCCGTGATAATGCGGCGTCAGCTCGGCGCCAATCAGCAGCCCCATGCCGCGAATCGCGGTGAAAATACCGTATTTATCGCCGATATGCTGCAAAGCCTGCACATACAGCGCATGACGCTGCTCAATGCCGCTCAGCACCTCCGGCGTATTGATCACGTCCAGCGCCGCCTCCGCCACCGCGCAGGCCAGCGGGTTGCCGCCGTAGGTGGTGCCGTGGGTGCCCACCTGCATCACCGACGCAATGTCTTCGGTGGTCAGCATGGCGCTGACCGGGAAACCGCCGCCCAGCGCCTTGGCGGTGGTGAGAATGTCCGGCGTCACGCCATAATGCATATAGGCGAACAGTTTGCCGCTGCGCCCCATGCCGCTTTGCACTTCGTCGAACACCAGCAGCGCCTGATGTTGGTCGCACAGCTCGCGCACGCCTTTGAGAAAGCCGGCGTCGACCGGCGTAATACCGCCCTCGCCCTGAATCGGCTCCATCACCACCGCGCAGGTGTGGTCGTCCATCACCGCTTTCACCGCCGCCAAATCGTTGAACGGCACGTGCACGATGTCGGCCGGCTTCGGCCCGAACCCGTCGGAGTATTTAGCCTGCCCGCCCACCGACACGGTGAATAGCGTGCGGCCGTGAAACGCGTTATAGAAAGCGATGATTTTAGTTTTGTACGGGCTGTGGCGGGTGATGGCGTAATGGCGCGCCAGTTTGAACGCCGCCTCGTTGGCCTCAGCGCCGGAGTTGGCGAAGAACACCCGATCGGCGAAGGTGGCGTCGATCAGTTTGCTTGCCAGGCGCAGCGCGGGCTCATTGGTGAAGACGTTGCTGGTATGCCACAGGGTTTCGCCCTGGCGTTTAAGCGCCTCGACCAGCGCCGGATGGCAGTGCCCCAGCGCCGTCACCGCGATGCCACCGGAAAAATCGATGTACTCTTTTCCCTGCTGATCCCAGACCCGGCTGCCTTGGCCGCGCACCGGCACAAACTGGGCAGGCGCATAAACAGGCAGGATCACCTGGTCAAAGGTACTGCGGCTCACTGCGGATTTTTCAGTCATTTTCGGCTCCACCCTGAAAGTTTTTCAGCGCTATCGTAATGTCATATTGAAAACATAATCACGAAATATGCATAAAAAACCAATCAAGCGCAAACGCAAAACGCCTGACGGGCGAAAAAAACGCACCGTAATTAACGCTTGAGGAAATTATCCAGCAGCTGGTGGCCCTGCTCGCTGAGCACGCTTTCCGGATGGAACTGCACGCCTTCCAGCGCCAAAGTGCGGTGGCGGATGCCCATGATCTCGTCGCGCACGCCGTCGCGCTCGCTCCAGGCGGTCACTTCAAAGCAGTCCGGCAGCGTATCGGCTTTCAGCACCAGCGAGTGATAGCGGGTCACGGTCAGCGGATCGCTCAGGCCACGAAACACGCCGACGCCCAGGTGACGAATCGCCGAGGTTTTGCCGTGCATCACCGCGCGGGCGCGCACCACCTCGGCGCCGAACGCCTGCCCCAGCGCCTGGTGCCCCAGGCACACGCCGAGGATCGGCAGCTTGCCGGCAAAATGACGAATGGCGGCCAGCGAGATACCCGCTTCGTTCGGGGTACAGGGGCCAGGGGAAATCACCAGATGCTGCGGCGCCAGCCGCTCGATATCGGCCAGCTGCAGCTCATCGTTGCGCTTCACCAGCACCTCGGCGCCCAATTCGCAGAAGTACTGGTAAAGGTTATAGGTGAAGGAGTCGTAGTTATCGATCAGCAGCAGCATGTTAGGTCCGGCAGAGAAAAATGCCGCCACAGTGTACTGATTTAACCCGCCGCTGCCGACGATAATTTCCGCTTACTTTTTACGGCCGCCGGTGATCGACCCCAGCACGCCGCGCAGGATCTGGCGGCCGAGATCGCGCGCCATGCTCTTGGCGGCGGTCTGGACGATGCCGTCGCGCTTGCCGCCGCGCGGGCCTGTGGAACCGAACAGCAGCTCGTTCAGGCCGTCCATCAGGCCGCCGCCCGCCTGCTGTTGTTGCTGTTGCGCCTGCGGTTGCTGCCCCTGCTGCGGAGTGCCGACGGTGGCGAAGCCACCCGACGACAGCTTCTCGTAGGCGGATTCGCGGTCGATCATATCCTCATAGCGGCCATACAGCGGCGACTTGTTGATCGCGCTGTTCAGCCCTTCTGCACCGAGCATGCCCATTTTGGATTCCGGCGCGATCACCATCGCCCGCTCCACCACGTTCGGCCGGCCCTTCTCGTCGAGGAATGATACCAGCGCTTCGCCCACGCCCAGCTCGGTGATCGCCGTTTCGGCATCGAAGGCCGGATTGGCGCGCAGGGTTTGCGCCGCCGTCTTCACCGCCTTCTGATCGCGCGGGGTAAAGGCGCGCAGCGCATGCTGTACGCGGTTGCCCAGCTGGCCCAGCACGCTGTCCGGAATGTCCAGCGGGTTCTGGGTGACGAAGTAAATGCCGACGCCTTTGGAGCGGATCAGACGCACCACCTGTTCGATCTTGGTCAACAGCGCCGCCGGCGCATCGTTGAACAGCAGGTGCGCCTCATCGAAGAAGAACACCAGCTTCGGCTGTTCAGGGTCGCCCACTTCCGGCAGGTGCTCAAACAGCTCGGCCAGCAGCCACAGCAGGAATACCGAATACAGCTTCGGCTGATTGATCAGCTTGTCCGCCGCCAGCAGGTTGATCACGCCGTGACCGTTGGCGTCGGTTTTCATCAGATCGTTGATGTCCAGCATCGGCTCGCCGAAGAACTGATTGGCGCCCTGCTCTTCCAGCGTCAGCAATCCGCGCTGGATGGCGCCGATCGACGCGGCAGAGATATTGCCGTACTGGGTCTGGAATTGTTTGGCGTTGTCGCCGACGAACTGCACCATGGCGCGCAGGTCCTTCATGTCCAGCAACAGCAGCGCGTTGTCATCGGCGATCTTGAACACCAGCTGCAGCACGCCGCTTTGCACCTCGTTCAGATCCAACAGGCGCCCCAGCAACAGCGGCCCGAGATCGGAAATCGTGGCGCGGATCGGGTGGCCCTTTTCGCCGTAAATATCCCACGGGATAATGGTGCAGGCCTGCGGCTGCCAGTCGGTGACGCCGATCGCCGCCAGGCGCGCCTGCAGTTTCTCGGAAGGCACGCCCTCGGCGCCGATGCCTGACAGATCGCCCTTCACGTCGGACAAGAACACCGGTACGCCGATGCGCGAGAACTGTTCGGCCATTTTCTGCAGCGTCACCGTCTTGCCGGTGCCGGTTGCCCCGGTGATCAGCCCGTGGCGGTTGGCCAACGCCGGCAAAATCACCAGATCCTGCTCCGGTTTTCCGTCTTTCATCGCCTTGGCGATAATCCGTGGTTCACTCATTTTCTGTTCCTTTGACGCTGACGCGGCGCGAAACGCGCCTGTGGATGCAATAAAGCTATAAGCGCCGCGTAACCCCGTCAAGGACAAACAAAATGGGTACCGTCGGGACGCCCATGATGCCTGTCTTTTCAGAATCCCCCTAAGACCTGCATCACCCCCGCAGCCCCAGTTGCTCTTTCAGCGCCTTCAAATAGCGTCGGCTGACCGGTACAGGATCGCCGGCCGACATGATCATCTCCGCTGCGCCACCCTCTTCGAAGCGGATCTCGCGCACCTGCTCCAGGTTGACCAGATACTGCCGATGGCAGCGCACCAGCGGCGTACGGCTTTCCAGCGTGCGCAGCGTCAGCTCGGTGAAACACTCCATGCCGTCGCTGCGCACCACGAAGACCCCGCTCAGTTTGGAACGGATCGCCAGCACTTCATCGAACCGCAGCAGGTAGATGCGGCTGTGGCCGGTGCAGGGAATGTATTTCAGGTAACCGGCGCTCTCTTCCAACGCCGCCACGTCCTGCGGTGCCCTGCGCTGCCGCAGGCGTTGCAGCGTCTTGCTCAGCCGCTTCGGCTCCGCCGGCTTCAGCAGATAGTCGAAGGCATGCTCCTCGAACGCCTGCACCGCGTATTCGTCGTAGGCGGTCAGAAACACGATGTGCGGCATGCGGTTGGGATCCAGCATGCCGACCATTTCCAGCCCGCTGATGCGCGGCATCTGGATATCGAGAAACACCACGTCCGGCTGCAGCCGGTGGATCTGGCTGATGGCTTCGATGGCGTTGGCGCATTCGCCGATAATCGCGATCTCCGCCTCGGCCTCCAGCAGATGGCGCAGGTTGTCGCGCGCGGAAGGTTCATCGTCAACAATCAGTGCGTTTAACATCAGGCGGCCCTCTCCATGGGGACATTGAGCGTAATGCGGGTGTAGGCGTCCGGCCGGCAATCCACCTGCACGCCATAGCCTTCGCCGTAGCGCACGCGAATGCGTTTATCCACCAGATTCATCCCCAGCCCGCTGCAGTTCGGTTTCGGCTGGAACAGCCCGGCGTTGTCCGTCACCTGCAGCAGCAGATGCTCGCCTTCGCAGCAGGCGCCGATTTCGATGCGACCCACGCCCAACAGATGCGAGGTGCCATGCTTGATGGCGTTTTCGACGATTGGCTGCAGCGAGAACGCCGGCAGCCGCACCGCCAACAGCGCCTCCGGCAGCGATACCGCGATCTCCAGCCGATCGGCGAAGCGCGCTTTCTCGATCTGCAGGTAGGCGTTCACGTGTTCAATCTCATCCGCCAGGCTGACTTCGTCATCCGAGCGTTTGAGGTTTTTACGAAAGAAGGTCGAGAGGGACTGCACCAGATCGCAGGCGCGCTCGCCATCGCGGCGGATCACCGCCACCAGGGTATTCAAGGCATTGAACAGGAAATGCGGATTGACCTGCGCATGCAGCAGCTTGATCTCCGACTGCGCCAGCAGCTGCTTGTGGCGCTCGTACTGTCCGGCCATGATCTGCGCCGACAACAGGCTGGCGATGCCTTCGCCCAGCGTACGGTTGATGGTGCTGAACAGCTGGCTTTTCGGTTCGTACAGTTTGATGGTGCCGATCACCCGCTGGTTTTCGCCGCGCAGCGGGATCACCAGCGTCGATCCCAGCTTGCAGGCCGGATTGATCGAGCAACAGTAAGAGAGCTGATTGCCGTCGGCGTACACCACCTCGTTGTTGTCGATGGCGCGATGCGAATGCACCGAAGCGATCGGCGTGCCCGGCAGGTGGTGATCGTCGCCGATGCCGATAAACGCCAGCAGCTTGTCGCGATCGGTGATCGCCACCGCGCCGATGCCCAGCTCCTGATAGATCACCCGGGCGACCTTCATGCTGTTCTCCTGATCGAAGCCCTGCCGCAGGATACCCTCGGTGCGCTCGGCGATCTTCAGCGCCTTGGAAGAGAAGGCGCTGGTGTATTTTTCGAACATCGCGCGCCTATCCAGCAGGATTTGCATGAACATCGCCGCGCCGACGGTATTGGCGATCATCATCGGCAGCGCGATGTGCTCCACCAGCTGCAACGCTTCGTCGTAGGGGCGCGCCACCGCCAGGATGATCGCCATCTGCAGCACTTCCGCCACCAGCGCCACGCCGCCGACGAACAGCGGATTGAACAGCAGCTCGATACGCCCTCGGCGCATGGCGATGCTGTGCACGATGCCGCCGACCAGGCCTTCCGACACCGTGGAGATCGCGCAGGCCACGTCGGTCATGCCGCCGAGCGTATACCGGTGCAGGCCGCCGGTCAGCCCGACCAGAAAGCCCACCGACGGCCCGCCCAGCAGCCCGCCCAGGACCGCGCCTATCGCACGAGTGTTGGCGATCGAATCCTGAATGTGCAGCCCGAAATAGGTGCCCATGATGCAGAACACCGAGAAGATCACGTAGCACAGCAGCTTGTGCGGCAGGCGGATGGTCACCTGCATCAGCGGGATGAACAGCGGGGTTTTGCTCAGCAGATAGGCGATAACGAGATAGACGCACATCTGCTGCAGCAGCAACAGCACCTGGTTAAATTCATACATGGCAGCAACTCATCCAGAGACAACAAAGGGCGAACGCCGGATTTCCGGTCTGATTATTGTCTGCCGATTAGAGCATGGGGCGCAGGAGAAAACAGTGATGAAGGCAAGGCTTCGGGAGGAAGGAGCGGCCGATCCCGGCGGGATCGGCCAAAAAACTTACGGCAGTACCTTGGCCGACAGAATCACCACCGGTTTGGTCGGCACATTCTGGTAAGGGCCGACGTTGCCGGTCGGCACCTGGGCAATTTTGTCCACCACGTCCATGCCTTTCACCACTTTGCCGAACACCGCGTAGCCGAAGTCACGCTGGCCGTGATCCAGGAAGGCGTTATCCGCCACGTTCAGGAAGAACTGGCTGGTGGCGCTGTCCTTGTCGGCGGTGCGCGCCATCGAGATGGTGCCGCGCAGGTTGCGCAAGCCGTTGTCGGCTTCGTTCTTGATCGGCGCCTTGGTGGATTTTTGCTGCATGTCAGCGGTGAAACCGCCGCCCTGGATCATAAAACCCGGGATCACGCGGTGGAAGATGGTGTTGTTGTAGTACCCGCTGTTCACGTAGTCGACGAAGTTCTGGCTGGAAACCGGTGCCTTCTGGCTGTCGAGCGCCAACTCGATATTCCCCGCCGAGGTCGTCAGCATGACGTGGGTCTCACCGGCGGCGAGTGCGGCTGGCGCCACTGCGGTCAGGGAACACAGCGCGACGAAGGTCACTAAAGTACGTTTGAACATTAACGGGTCCTTTCTCTGAGAGACAAACAACGGAAAAGCGCTTTGATTCTAAAGAGCTGTATCGGCAAGTGCCAGCCATTTACCTATATTTACCCAATTACGGGACATATCCTAGGCGGCCCTGAATTTTGCTGCGGAAAGTATGGGCGCAGAAGACTTTTTTGCCAACCGCATCACGCATTTTTTGCCCCGCGCCACCCTGGGTCGGTTTTTGCGATCTGCCTCCCAGTTTGCACACGCATTGTCGTTACTCTATTTAAATGAGAGCGCTCTCATTATAAAAAGAACGGATACTGAAGCATCCCACGGCGGCGTCGCCGCGCAACCCCTGGAGAAATGACGTGAGTGAATTGATGACTGAAGTCAGCCCCGAGTTTGAAAGCACCATCATGGAACTGCTGGTGTTCTCCGGCAGCGCGCGCAGCAATGCGTTGATGGCGCTGCGGCAAGCGCGCGCCGGCGACTTCGCCGCCGCGGCCAAGCACATGGCCGAATCCAAAGAGTGGGTGAAGAAGGCGCACCTGATCCAGACCGAGCTGATCGGCCTGGACGAAGGCTGCGGCAAGCTGGCGATCAACCTGATCACCGTGCATGCGCAGGACCATCTGATGAACGCCATGGTGATCCAGGATCTGGCCGACGACATGATCGAGCTCTATCGCCGTCAGTCGCAGACGGAGGGCCGCCCATGAGCACGCTCAAAATCGCCGTGATCGGCGGCGGCAGCAGCTACACCCCCGAACTGGTGGACGGGCTGATCCAGCGCATCGAGGAGCTGCCGGTCACCGAACTGGCACTGGTGGACGTCGAACCGGGCCGGCAAAAAGTGGAAACCATCGCCGCCCTGACCCGCCGCATGCTGGCGCGCCACGGGCTGGAGCAGGTGAAGGTCAGCGTGCACTTCGCGCTGGACGACGCCATTCGCGACGCCGCTTTCGTGCTGACCCAGTTCCGCGTCGGGCAACTGCCGGCGCGCGCCGCCGATGAACAGCTGGGCCTGAAATATCAGCTGCTCGGCCAGGAGACCACCGGCGTCGGCGGCTTCGCCAAAGCGCTGCGCACCATCCCGGTGATGCTGGATATCGCTCGCCGGGTGGAAAAGCTGGCACCCGACGCCTGGATCATCAACTTCACCAACCCGGCCGGCATCGTCACCGAGGCGGTGTCTCGCTTTACCAAAGCGAAGATCATCGGCCTGTGCAACGTGCCGATCAGCATGCATCACATGATCGCCAACATGCTGCAGGCGCCTTACGCCGACGTACAGCTGCAGTTCGCCGGCCTGAACCACATGGTCTGGGTGCATCAGGTCACGCACCTGGGGCGCGACGTCACCGCCAAGGTGATCGACATGCTGTGCGACGGTGCGGCGCTGACCATGAACAACATCAAGGAAGAGCCCTGGCAGCCGGACTTCCTGCGCGCGCTCGGCGCGATCCCCTGCCCGTACCACCGCTATTTTTACCAGACCCGCGAGATGCTGGCGGAAGAGATGGCCGCCGCCGGCGAGCGCGGTACCCGCGCCGAGCAGGTGATGCAGGTAGAAAAAGAGCTGTTCGAGCTGTATGCCGATCCGCAGTTAAACACGAAACCGGAGCAGCTCAGCTTCCGCGGCGGTTCTTTCTATTCCGAAGTTGCGCTGGAGCTGATTCGTGCTATCCATAATAATCTCAGCACGCAATTAGTGGTCAACACCGCAAACCGCGGCGCAATCCATGGCCTGCCGGACGATGCTGTGATAGAAATCAACTGTATCGTCGATGCTCAGGGCGCACACCCGCTGACCTTCGGCCCGCTGCCGGAGCCGATGCAGGCCCTGACGCAGCAGGTGAAAGCCTACGAACGTCTAACCATCGAAGCCGCGGTGCACGGCGATCGCCGCAGCGGGTTGCTGGCGCTGATCGCCAACCCGTTAGTGGGCAACGCCAACCTGGCGCAGCCGCTGCTGGACGAGGTGTTGACGATAAACGCGCCGTATTTGCCGCAGTTCAGGTAAGCGGCTATACGCAGCCAGACAGGGGTTCGGCGCGCCGAACCCATTTTTTTAGCCGTAATTCAGGAGTGGGACGATGGTGACACTGGAAGATGTCGCGGCGCTGGCGGGCGTTTCGCGCGCCACCGTATCGCGCGTGGTGAACGGCGACAGCAACGTCAAGGCGCCGACCCGCGAGAAGGTTGAACGCGCCGTCGCCCAGCTCGGTTATACCCCCAACCCGGCGGCCCGCGCGCTCGCCTCCAGCCACAGCAATACTCTCGGACTGGTCACCACGTCGTACCGCGGCGGCTTCTTCGGCGCGCTGATGGACTTCGTGCAGACCGAGGCCGAATCCCACGGCAAACAGCTGCTGGTGACCCAGGGCCGCAACAGCGCCGAAAACGAATGGCAGGCGATACAGCGGCTATTTAGCCTGCGCTGCGACGGCGTGATCCTGCACGTGCGTTTTCTCAGCGACGATCGGCTGCGCCAATTGGCGGCGGAACAACGTGATTTCGTGTTGCTCGATCGTCTGGTACCGGGGCTGGAAGCCCGCTGTGTCACCTTCGATCACCCGCTCGCCAGCCGCATGGCGACGCAGCAACTGCTCGATGCCGGGCACCGGCGCATCGCCTGCATCAGCGGCCCGCGTGAGCGCCCGTCGAGCCGCCTGCGGCTGCAGGGGTTTGAAGAGGCAATGCAGGCGGCGAATATCGAACCGGTGGCCTGCCTGGAGGGCGTCTACGATCTGGAAAGCGGTTACCGCTGCGCCGATCGGCTGCTGCAGCAAGCCTCGCGGCCCAGCGCCATCTACTGCTGCAACGAAGAGATGGCGATCGGCGCGCTGCTGGCGATCAACGAGCACCGCCTGCGGGTACCGCAGGATATCTCCTTGATCTGCTACGACAGCGGCGAACGCGCGCCTTTCGTGCGCCCGGCGTTGAGCAGCGTCCATTTTCCCATCAGCGAGATGGCCCAATACGCGGCGCGCAGGCTGATCGACCCCGCCACCCCGGCGCACCGGTTTGAGCCGACGATAGTCAACCGTGATTCCATTGTGACGGTACGCAAATAGATCACAATAATGCGCATCACCCCTTCATGGGTTACATCAAAAAATCGACAGCCATCACAAAAAATCCCGTTGTCTGTGCTAGGATCCGCCCCCTGGTGGCCTGATCGGGACTTTTTTCTGCGTTTGTCAGGAAAAGCCAGCGGCCTTATGCCAGCTTTAAAACCTCTAACAGACATATTCAGGCCTATACAATGAATGACAGTAACCGCATACGGCTTACCTGGATCAGCTTCTTTTCGTACGCGCTGACCGGTGCTTTAGTGATCGTCACAGGGATGGTGATGGGAAACATTGCAGAGTACTTTAACCTGCCGGTTTCCAGCATGAGTAACACCTTTACTTTCCTCAACGCCGGTATTTTGATTTCGATCTTCCTCAATGCCTGGCTGATGGAAATCATCCCGCTGAAGCGTCAGCTGATCTTCGGCTTTGTCCTGATGGTGCTGGCGGTCGCAGGGCTGATGCTCGGCAAGAGCCTGACCATGTTCTCGCTGTGCATGTTTATCCTCGGCGTGGTTAGCGGTATCACCATGTCGATAGGCACCTTCCTGATCACGCACATGTATGCCGGCCGCCAGCGCGGTTCACGCCTGTTGTTCACCGACTCCTTCTTCAGCATGGCCGGGATGATCTTCCCGATCGTCGCCGCGATGCTGCTGGCTCGCCACATCGGCTGGTACTGGGTTTATGCCTGCATCGGCCTGCTGTACGTGGGGATCTTCGTGCTGACCCTGTGCTCCGAATTCCCGGTGCTGGGCAAGAAAGGCGCCGACGCCGGTCAGCCGGTCGAAAAAGAAAAATGGGGCATCGGCGTGCTGTTCCTGTCGATCGCCGCACTGTGCTACATCCTCGGCCAGCTGGGCTTCATTCAGTGGGTGCCTGAGTACGCCACCAAGTCGTTCAACATGGACATCGGCCAGGCCGGTAAGCTGGTGAGCGACTTCTGGACCTCTTACATGGTCGGCATGTGGGTGTTCAGCTTCATCCTGCGCTTCTTCGATCTGCAGCGCATCGTTACCGTGCTGGCCGCACTGGCTACCGGCGCGATGTACCTGTTCGTCAGCACCGACAACCCGGAGCACCTGGGCTACTACATCATGGCCCTGGGCTTCGTTTCCAGCGCCATCTACACCACGCTGATCACCCTCGGCTCGCTGCAGACCAAGGTCTCCTCACCGAAGCTGGTCAACTTTATCCTGACCTGCGGCACCATCGGCACCATGCTGACCTTCGTGGTCACCGGCCCGATCGTGGCGAAAGGCGGCGCGCACGCAGCGCTGACCACCGCCAACGGCCTGTACCTGGCGGTGTTCGTGATGTGTCTGCTGCTGGGCTTCGTGACCAAGCACCGCAGCCACGGTCACGTGACGCACTAACGTCTTCGCATCAAATACATCAAGGGCGCCCGCAAGGCGCCCTTTTTTTGCGCCTTAGCGCCGAAAATCCACCGTCTCATCCTGCTGCAAATGCAGCGTGGTTTCCGCCGGCCGCGTTTCGGCGATCACCGCTCCCTGGCGAATCGAATAACGCACCGGCGTCTGGCGGCGCACCGCGTCAAAGCCGCTTTCCGCCGGCAGGATCACCAGGTTGGCGCTGTTGCCGGCCGCCAGGCCGTAGTCGCTCAGGTTAAGGGTGCGCGCGCTGTGGTGGGTGATCAGCTTCAACCCATCGTCGATCTGGCCATAGCCCATCAGCTGGCACACGTGCAGCCCCATATGCAGCACCTGCAGCATGTTGGCGGTGCCGAGCGGGTACCAGGGATCGAACACGTCGTCATGGCCGAAGCAGACGTTGATCTCTGCCTCCAGCATCTCCTTCACCCGCGTCACGCCACGCCGTTTCGGGTAGCTGTCGAAGCGTCCCTGCAGGTGAATATTCACCAGCGGGTTGGCGACGAAGTTGATGCCGGACATTTTCAGCAGGCGGAACAGCCGCGAGGCGTAAGCGCCGTTGTAAGAGTGCATCGCCGTGGTGTGGCTGGCGGTAACTTTCGCCCCCATCTCCAGCTTCAGCGCCAGCGCCGCCACGGTCTCGACGAAGCGCGATTGCTCGTCGTCGATTTCATCGCAGTGCACGTCCACCAGCCGATCGTATTTTTGCGCCAGCGCGAACGCCTTATGCAGCGACTCCACGCCGTATTCGCGGGTGAATTCGAAGTGCGGAATGGCACCCACCACGTCGGCCCCCAGCCGCAGCGCCTCTTCAAGCAGCGCTTCGCCATTAGGATAGGAAAGGATCCCCTCCTGCGGGAAGGCGACGATCTGCAGCGTCACCCAGGGCGCCACCTCCTGCTTCACCTCCAGCATGGCACGCAGCGCGGTCAGCGTGGGATCGGAAACGTCGACGTGGGTGCGCACATACTGCACGCCGTTGGCGATCTGCCACTTGAGCGTTTGCCAGGCGCGCTGTTTGACGTCTTCATGGGTCAGCAACGCTTTACGTTCGGCCCAGCGCTCAATGCCCTCGAACAGCGTGCCGGACTGGTTCCAGGCCGGCTGACCGGCGGTTTGCGTGGTATCCAGGTGAATATGCGGTTCGACGAACGCCGGCAACGCCAGCCCGCCCTGCGCATCCAACACGTCGCTGCGCCACTCCTGCCCTTCCGGCTGCGGCACCAGATGCGCGATGCGCCCCTGTTCGATCGCCAGTTGCCACAACCCTTCATGCCCGCTTAAACGCAGGTTGTCGATAAACTTCAATGGACGTTTCGCCACCCTTCACCTCTGCCGTTGCGCTGGTTTTCTTCATCATACTGGCAGCGGATCGCGCTGACAAAGTCGCCGTTGCCTACCTACCCCCTGCGTTTACTCCCTGCGGGGTAATTTGCATGCAAACTGACTCGCTTCAGCTAAAGGTGAATAAAATCCGCAACTTATCAAAAAACGTGAAAAATCATCCATATACCACGTTAGAGGTATATAAGGGTGTGATTGATTTGCATCAATAAATTGCCCATCGGGAGAGATAAGGTAAGCCTAGGAAACCAGAATTTTGAGGCAATAATGAGCAGAGTCAAACTTGCCGTCGTCGGCAATGGCATGGTCGGCCACCGGTTCATCGAAGATCTGTTGGATAAAGCAGACAAAGACCAGTTCGAAATCACCGTATTTTGCGAAGAGCCACGCATCGCTTACGATCGCGTGCACCTTTCCTCCTACTTCTCGCACCACACCGCCGAAGAGCTGTCGCTGGTGCGCGAAGGCTTTTACGAAAAACACGGCGTGAAGGTGCTGGTCGGCGAGCGCGCTATCACCATCAATCGCGACGAGAAGGTGATCCACTCCAACACCGGCCGCACCGTCTATTACGACAAGCTGATCATGGCCACCGGCTCCTATCCGTGGATCCCGCCGATTAAAGGCTCGGATAGCCAGGACTGCTTCGTTTACCGCACCATCGAAGACCTGAACGCCATCGAAGCCTGCGCGCGCCGCAGCAAACGCGGTGCGGTAGTCGGCGGCGGACTGTTGGGGCTGGAAGCCGCCGGCGCGCTGAAAAGCCTGGGAGTGGAAACGCACGTGATCGAGTTCGCTCCGGTGCTGATGGCCGAACAGCTCGACCCGATGGGCGGTGATCAGCTGCGCCGTAAGATCGAGCGCATGGGCGTCAAGGTACACACCGGCAAAAATACCCAGGAGATCGTCAACGGCGGCGGCACGGCGCGCAAAACCATGCATTTCGCCGACGGTAGCCTGCTGGAAGTGGATTTCATCGTGTTCTCCACCGGCATCCGCGCCCAGGACAAGCTGGCGCGTCAGTGCGGGCTGGAGATTGGCCGCCGCGGCGGCATCGCCATCAACGACAGCTGCCAGACGTCGGATCCGGACGTGTACGCCATCGGTGAGTGCGCCGCCTGGCGCGATCGCACCTTCGGCCTGGTGGCGCCGGGGTACAAAATGGCGCAGGTGGCCGTCGATCACCTGCTGGGCCGCGAAAACGGCTTCCAGGGCGCCGACATGAGCGCCAAGCTGAAGCTGCTGGGCGTAGACGTCGGCGGCATCGGCGATGCCCACGGCCGCACCGAGGGCGCCCGCAGCTACGTTTATCTGGATGAAAGCAAAGAAGTCTACAAACGCATCGTGGTCAGCGCCGACAACAAAACCCTGCTCGGCGCGGTGCTGGTGGGCGACACCAGCGATTATGGCAACCTGCTGCAGCTGGCGTTGAACGACATCGAACTGCCGGAAAACCCGGACGGCCTGATCCTGCCGGCCCACGCGGGCAGCAAACCGGCCATCGGCGTGGATTCGCTGCCGGAAAGCGCGCAGATCTGCTCCTGCTTCGACGTCAGCAAAGGTGACATCATCCAGGCAGTCAACAAAGGCTGCCACACCGTAGCGGCGCTGAAGGCCGAAACCAAGGCCGGCACCGGCTGCGGCGGCTGCATCCCGCTGCTCACCCAAGTGCTGAACGCCGAGCTGAGCAAGCAAGGCATCGAGGTCAACCACCACCTGTGCGAACACTTCGCCTATTCGCGCCAGGAGCTGTTCCACCTGATCCGCGTCGAAGGCATCAAGTCGTTCGAGGCGCTGCTGGCCAAATACGGCAAAGGCTACGGCTGCGAAGTGTGTAAACCCACCGTCGGCTCGTTGCTGGCTTCTTGCTGGAACGAATACATCCTCAAGCCGCAGCATACGCCGCTGCAGGATACCAACGACAACTTCCTCGGCAATATCCAGAAAGACGGCACCTACTCGGTGATCCCACGCTCCGCCGGCGGCGAAATCACCCCGGACGGCCTGCTGGCCATTGGCCAGATCGCCAAGGAGTACAATCTCTACACCAAAATGACCGGCTCGCAGCGCATCGGCATGTTCGGCGCGCAGAAAGACGATCTGCCGGCCATCTGGCGCAAGCTGCTCGCCGCCGGCTTTGAAACCGGCCACGCGTATGCCAAGGCGCTGCGCATGGCGAAAACCTGCGTCGGCAGCACCTGGTGCCGCTACGGCGTCGGCGACAGCGTCGGTTTCGGCGTCACGCTGGAACATCGCTACAAAGGCATCCGCACCCCGCACAAAATGAAGTTCGGCGTCTCGGGCTGCACCCGTGAATGCGCCGAAGCGCAGGGCAAGGACGTCGGCATCATCGCCACCGAGAACGGCTGGAACCTGTACGTCTGCGGCAACGGCGGCATGAAACCGCGCCACGCCGACCTGCTGGCCGCCGACCTCGATCGCGAGACGCTGGTGCGCTATCTCGACCGCTTCATGATGTTCTATATCCGCACCGCCGATAAACTGCAGCGCACCTCGGTGTGGCTGGAAAGCCTGGAAGGCGGTATCGACTACCTGCGCAAGGTGATCATCGACGACAAGCTCGGCATCAACGACCAACTGGAAGCGGAGATCGCCCGCCTGCGCGACGCGGTAATTTGCGAGTGGAAAGAGACCGTCGAGCATCCGGAAACGCAGCTGCGCTTCGCCCACTTCATCAACAGCCCGCTGCGCGATCCGAATGTGCAGGTGGTGGCCGAACGCGACCAGCACCGCCCTGCGCGCCCGGACGAGCGCATTCCCGTCACCCTGATCGATACCGAGGAGAGCCACGCATGAGCCAGTGGATTACCGTTTGTCCCGTCGCCGACATTCTGCCCGGCACCGGCGTGTGCGCCCTGATCGGCGATCGGCAGGTGGCGGTGTTCCGCCCCTATGCCGACGAGCAGGTGTTCGCCATCAGCAATATCGACCCGTTCGCCCAGGCCAGCGTGCTGTCGCGCGGCCTCATCGCCGAGCATCAGGGCGAGCTGTGGGTCGCCAGCCCGCTGAAGAAACAACATTTCCGCCTGTACGACGGCCACTGTCTGGAAGACGACAGCCGTTCCGTCGCCAGCTTCACCAGCCGGGTGGTCGACGGCATCGTGCAAGTCGCGGCATAACCTTTCGGGAGGCAACATGTTTACCGACACGATCAATAAATGCGCCGCCAACGCGGCGCGCATCGTCCGACTGGCGAAGGAGAGCCCGCTCGGCTTCTGGATCAGCTCGGCGATGGCCGGCGCCTACGTCGGCCTCGGCATCATCCTGATCTTCACCCTCGGCAACCTGGTCGACCCAAGCGTGCGACCGCTGGTGATGGGCGCCACCTTCGGCATCGCGCTGACGCTGGTGATCATCGCCGGTTCCGAGCTGTTCACCGGCCATACGATGTTCCTGACGCTCGGCGTCAAGGCCGGCACCATCCGCCAAAGCCAGATGTGGGCGGTGCTGCCGCAAACCTGGCTCGGCAACCTGCTCGGCTCGGTGCTGGTGGCGCTGATGTATTACTACGGCGGCGGCAGCCTGCTGCCGGTGGATACCAGCCTGGTGCACAGCGCCGCGCTGGCGAAAACCACCGCGCCGGCCGAAGTCCTGTTCTTCAAGGGGGTGCTGTGCAACTGGCTGGTTTGCCTGGCTATTTGGATGGCGATCCGCGTTGAAGGCGCCGCCAAGTTCATCGCCATTTGGTGGTGCCTGCTGGCCTTTATTGCCTCGGGTTACGAACACTCCGTCGCCAACATGACGCTGTTCGCCCTCTCCTGGTTCGGCAACCACAGCGAGGCCTATACCCTCACCGGCATCGGCCACAACCTGCTGTGGGTGACGCTGGGCAATATCCTGTCCGGCTCGGTGCTGATGGGCCTGGGGTATTGGTACGCCACGCCGCGCGCCGAACGCCCGCAGGCGGCGAAAGCCGCCGCACGTCAGACCGCCTGAGTTTTCGGGGGCGCATTTCGCCCCCACACTGATTACCCCGAGGAGTGCCGATGGACTACCTGCCGATTTTCTGCCAACTGCAACATAAAGCCTGCCTGCTGGTGGGCGGCGGCGAGATCGCCGAACGCAAGGCGCGCCTGCTGCTGGACGCCGGCGCAGCGCTGACCGTCAACGCCGTGGACTTCACCCCGCAGTTCCGCCTGTGGGCGGAAGAAGGCCGGTTGACGCTGGCCGAAGGCGAATTCAGCCCGGCCCTGCTGGCGGAAAAATGGCTGGTGATCGCCGCCACCGACCGGCTGGAGGTCAACGCACTGGTGTATCAGTGCGCCAACCGGCAGCGGGTGTTCTGCAACGTGGTGGACGATCCGAAACGCGCCAGCTTTATCATGCCGTCAATCATCGATCGTTCGCCGATCATGGTGGCGGTGTCCTCCGGCGGCAAAGCGCCGGTGCTGGCGCGGCTGCTGCGCGAGAAGCTGGAAGCGATGCTGCCGCAGCACCTAGGCAAGCTGGCCCAGCTGGGCGGCTCGCTGCGGCAGCGGGTAAAACAACGCTTCAGCAGCCTCGGCGTGCGCCGTCGCTTCTGGGAACGGTTATTCGCCCACGATCGGCTGGCGCAGTCGCTGGCCAACGACGACGCCACGCTGGCCGAACGCCAGCTCGAGCAGCTGTTCAGCGAACAGCCGGAAGATCGCGGTGAAGTGGTGCTGGTGGGCGCCGGGCCGGGCGATGCCGGCTTGCTGACGCTGAAAGGGCTGCAGCAGATCCAGCAGGCCGACGTGGTGGTTTACGACCGGCTGGTCTCCGAAGAGATCATGACGCTGGTGCGCCGCGACGCCGAGCGTATCTTCGTCGGCAAACGCGCCGGCCACCACTGCGTGCCGCAAGAGCAAATCAACCAAATCCTGCTGCAGCAGGCGCAGCAAGGCAAACGCGTGGTGCGTCTGAAAGGCGGCGACCCCTTTATCTTCGGCCGCGGCGGCGAAGAGCTGGAGACGCTGGCGGACGCCAACGTGCCGTTCTCGGTGGTTCCGGGCATCACCGCCGCCTCCGGCTGTTCCGCCTACAGCGGTATCCCGCTTACCCACCGCGACCATGCGCAGAGCGTGCGCCTGGTGACCGGCCACGCCAAGGCCGACGGCGGATTGGACTGGGCGACGCTGGCCGCCGGGCAACAGACGCTGGTGTTCTATATGGGGCTGTCGCAGGCGGCGGAGATCCAACGCCAGCTGATAGCGAATGGATTGGCGGCCACCACGCCGGTGGCGCTGGTAGAAAACGGCACTTCCTGCCACCAGCGGGTGATCGAAGGCGAACTCGGCCAACTGGGCGCCCTGTCACTGCAGGCCGCCAGCCCCAGTCTGATCATCGTCGGCAGCGTGGTCAGCCTGCGCAGCAAACTCAACTGGTTCGCCAGCGAGGTACCGCCTGCCGGCCTGGCGCAAATGGCGTGATACCGACATAAAAAAAGCGGCCCGTGGCCGCTTTTTTTATTTTCGCCGGCGTTACGCCTGCGGCGGTACGAAACCAACGGCCTGATAGACCTTCGCCAGGGTTTCCTGCGCGCGTGCGCGGGCCTTGGCGGCGCCGTCGCGCATCACCTGCTGCAGATAGGCTTCGTCGTTACGGAAGCGGTGATAGCGCTCCTGCAGCTCACCCAGCATGCCGGAGACGGCTTCCGCCACCGCGCCTTTCAGGTGGCCGTACATCTGGCCTTCGAACTCGGCTTCCAGCTGCGCGATGCTCTTGCCGGTCACGCCAGCGAGAATATCCAGCAGGTTGGAGACGCCCGCCTTGTTGACCACGTCGTAACGCACGACAGGCGGCTCTTCCGAGTCGGTCATTGCGCGCTTAATCTTCTTGGTCACCGCTTTCGGATCTTCCAGCAGGCCGATCACGTTGTTGCGGTTATCGTCCGACTTGGACATCTTCTTGGTCGGTTCCTGCAGCGACATCACGCGCGCGCCGGATTTAGGAATAAACGGCTCCGGCACTTTGAACACGTCGCCGTACAGCGCGTTGAAACGCTGCCCTACGTCGCGGCTCAGTTCCAGGTGCTGCTTCTGGTCTTCGCCCACCGGCACCTGGTTGGTTTGATACAGCAGGATATCCGCCGCCATCAGCACCGGATAGCTGAACAGCCCGGCGTTGATGTTCTCCGCGTAGCGCGCGGATTTGTCTTTGAACTGCGTCATGCGGCTCAGTTCGCCGAAATAGGTGTAGCAGTTCAGCACCCAGCTCAGCTGCGTGTGCTCAGGCACGTGCGACTGCACGAAGATGGTGCTTTTTTCCGGATCGATACCGCAGGCCAGGTACAGCGCCAGCGTATCCAGCGTGGCTTTGCGCAGTTTCTCGGCGTCCTGGCGCACGGTGATGGCATGCAGATCGACGATGCAGTAGATGCAGTCGTAGTCGTCCTGCATCTGCACCCACTGACGCAGCGCACCCATGTAGTTGCCGATGGTCAGTTCGCCGGACGGTTGCGCGCCGCTAAATACGATGGGCTTACTCATGTTTAAATTTCCTGATTCTCTAAAGATGACAGCCCAAGAGCGGGCAACAAATCGGCGAAGCGCTCCAACACCCGATCGGGGTGGCTCAGGGCTATCGATTCACCGTAGTTATAACCGTAGGTAAAGCCGACGCTTGGGCAACCGGCGCCCTGCGCGGCTTGAATATCGTTGCGTGAATCGCCGACGAACAGCAGTTCATGCGCGCGCAGCCCAAGCTTGCCGAGCACCAGATACAACGGCGCCGGGTGCGGTTTCTTTTCCGTCACGTCGTCGCCGCCGATCACCAGCGAGAAATAGTCGCCAATCCCCAACGATGCCAGCAGCGGCGCCACGAACGGCGTCGGCTTGTTGGTCACCAGCGCCATCGGGTAGCCGTGCGCGGCCAGTCGGGCCAGCGTCTCTTGCACCTGCGGGAACAGGCGGCTACCGCTGTCGACGGTCTGCGCATAGAAATGGTCGAAGCGTTCACGCAGCCGGCCGCACTGTTCCGGCGTGCCTTCCGCTTCCGCCCAGCGCAGCGCGCGCTGCACCAGCACGTCGGCGCCGTTGCCGATCCAGGTGCCAACCCGCTCCTCACCCGCTTGCGGCAGGCCCGCTTCTTCCAGCGCCATATCGATGGCGGCCGCCAGGCCCGGCGCGCTGTCGACCAGCGTGCCGTCCAGATCGAAGGCCAATGCGCGGATCGCGCCGAAATCAGCCATGGGAAACCTTCGCCAGCTCGCTGCGCATCTCGTCGATCACCTTGCGGTAGTCCGGCTGGCCAAAGATGGCGGAACCGGCGACGAACATATCGGCGCCCGCGGCGGCGATTTCGGCGATGTTATCCACCTTCACCCCGCCGTCGACTTCCAGGCGGATGTCGCGACCGCTGTCGTCGATCAGCTTGCGCACCTGGCGCAGCTTGTCCAGGGTGCCGTGGATGAACGACTGGCCGCCGAAGCCCGGGTTAACCGACATCAGCAGGATCACGTCGATTTTATCCATCACGTAGTCGAGGTAGCTCAGCGGCGTGGCCGGGTTGAACACCAGGCCGGCTTTACAGCCGTGCTCTTTGATCAGCTGAATGGTGCGATCGACATGCTCGGAAGCTTCGGGGTGGAAAGAGATATAAGACGCGCCGGCCTTGGCGAAATCAGGCACGATGCGGTCCACCGGCTTGACCATCAGGTGTACGTCAATCGGCGCGGTAATGCCGTAGTTGCGCAGCGCTTCGCACACCATCGGACCGATGGTCAGATTGGGCACGTAGTGGTTGTCCATCACGTCGAAGTGCACCACGTCGCCGCCTGCGGCCAGCACGTTGGCGGTATCTTCACCTAACCGGGCAAAATCTGCCGACAGAATGGACGGGGCAATCAAAAACTTTTTCATCCGCTTCTCCAAACGTAGGGTCGAGTTGTTATGCGCCGGGGTGCCCCGGCTTAGCGATACAGCGCCAAAAGCTCGTTCACTTTGCTGCGGCCGAGAATGTTGCGGCTGATCGTGCGGCGCGCTTTCACCACATACAGCGCAGCATTCTGGTACCAGTCGCGCGTCAGCTCGGTATCGTGATTGGAGATCAATACCGGTACCCGGCTCTCTACCGAGAGCTGATGCGCCAATTGCGCCAGGCTCTGCTGATCGGCGATGCTGAAGCTGTTGGTGTGGTAAGCGGTGAAATTCGCCGTCGCCGACAGCGGCGCATAAGGCGGATCGCAATACACCACGGCGCCGGCCACGGCCTTCGCCATGGTATCGCGGTAATGCTCGCAGACAAAAGTGGCATTGCGCGATTTTTCGGCAAACCAGTAGAGCTCTTCTTCCGGGAAGTACGGTTTCTTGTAGCGGCCGAACGGTACGTTGAACTCGCCGCGCAGGTTATAGCGGCACAGGCCGTTATAGCAGTGGCGATTCAGGTACAGGAACAGCAGCGCCCGGCGGTAAGGCTCGGTGCTAGTATTGAACTCTTCTCGCAGCAGGTAAAACTGATCCGAGTTATTGAATTCATCGGCGAAAAGCGTGCGGGCATCGCGCACGAAGTCATCCGTGCGCAGCTTAACGATGTTATACAGGTTGATAAGATCGCTATTGATGTCGGCGAGAATGTAGGCGTCGTAATCCGTATTCAGGAAGACGGATCCCGCACCCACGAAGGGCTCGATTAAGCAGTCTCCCGCCGGCAGATGGCGACGAATCTCGTCTACCAGCGGGTATTTTCCACCAGCCCATTTTAAAAAAGCGCGGTTTTTCTTCATGCCGTCAATTAGCTACTTATACAATTCAGAGCGGCGGATTGTACTCTGTTTCAGACAGCACATCAGCGCACAAATTTAAATGATTTATTTTTTAAGATCTTGCTGTACCTGATGTACAGGTCGGACCCATGGTTTTTTCGCCTGTACATCCGCCGGCAACGAAGCAATGGCGCGCTTCGCTTCCGCGGAAGACGCGTAGTTGCCGCTTACCAGCACATACCACGGCTTGCCGTCACGCTTGGTGGCGTACACCAGGTAGTTCTGCAGCTTCTGCTGTTTGGCGTAGGCGTTCAGCGTATCGGAACGCGAAGCGCTGCTCAGCTGCAGCGTGTAATGGCTGCCCGGTGCAGACTGCAGCGAACTGCCGCTGCTGCTGCTGACCGCTCCCGCTTTCGCGGTGGAAGACGGCTTGGTTGGCGGCGTATACACCGTGGTCGGTGATTTATGCTGCGTCGCGGTCGGTTTGGTGGCGGCGGTTTTCGCCGGCGTTTTATGCTGTTGCTGCGCGGTACCTTGCACAGGGCGAGTCGCCTCGCGCGCTGCAGCGCCGCTCATCACCGTCGCCGGTGCGGTCGGCAGCGTCGAGGCTGCGCCGGTCATGCCCTGGGTCGCGGCATCCACTTGCCCCTGCTGCTGCGACAGTGCATCCGCCATGTTGCCCGGCAGATCGACGCGCTGCTGCGCACCGCCCTGCTGAGGCTGAGTTTGCGCTTCGGTCGGCGTGCCGGAGATCGGCGGAACGCTGACGTTCTGCGGTTGCTGCGGCTGAGTCACACTCACGCCGTTGTTGTCGTGGGTATCCGTCGTGCCGCCCGGCACGCCGTTGTTGGCGGTGGTCAGCGATGAAGAACCAGACAGGTTGATATCGCGAGCCGCGCCGTTTTGCGCGCCGCTATCCTGAGCCGCCTCATGCTTGGTCGGCGCCTTCAAGGCGGAACCGATACCGATAATCAGCAGCAACAGCACCAAAATGCCGATGCCGATCATCAAATGCTGGCGCGAAACGGCGAAGCGCGGCGCGGCGGCCGGCTTGCGCGAACGCGTAGGACGACGATCGCTGCTATCAGGTCTGAGATCGTCTTCCGGTTTAAACTCGTCCATCTGAAACCCTCCAACTAGAGGCAAAAGCCCACCACCGTAGACCTACCGTGGCACGGGCAGATTAACCCGATGATGGCAAAGCGACACCCGTCGTGCTCTGCTCACTGTATTAATATAGATGCAAATGGCGGCTAAGCCACTGTTACTTGGTCCGATTTAATTACGCTGCTGCTCAGGCAGGCAGGCGGCGATCGACGCCAGCACCAGCTCATGCCCTACGCCGCCGCGCACTTCCGCCGCACCGATCGCGGTCGGCAGCACCAGACGCAGTTCACCCGCCAGCACTTTCTTGTCGCGCAACATGTGCGGCAGATAGGATTCCGGCGTCATTTCCTGCGGCCCGCAGACCGGCAAGCCGGCGCGCAGCAGCAGCGCTTTGATGCGTTCGATATCTTCAACGGAGAACTGGCCGAGACGGTGCGCGGTTTCCGCCGCCATCACCATGCCCGCAGCCACCGCTTCGCCGTGCAGCCATACGCCGTAGCCCATTTCGGCTTCGATGGCGTGGCCGTAAGTATGGCCCAGATTCAGCAAGGCGCGCAGGCCGCTTTCGCGTTCGTCGGCGGCCACGACCTCAGCCTTCAGCTCGCAGCAGCGGCGGATACAGTAGGCCAACGCCTGCATATCCAACGCCATCAGCGCATCGATGTTGTTTTCCAGCCAGACGAAGAACTCGCGATCGAGGATGATCCCGTATTTGATGACTTCAGCCAGACCGGAAGAGAGTTCACGCGTCGGCAACGTTTTCAGGCAATCCAGATCAACCACCACCGAAGCGGGTTGATAGAAAGCGCCGATCATGTTTTTGCCGAGCGGGTGGTTGACGGCGGTCTTGCCGCCCACGGAAGAATCCACCTGCGACAACAGCGTGGTGGGAACCTGAATGAAGCGCACGCCGCGTTGATAGCACGCGGCGGCAAAGCCGGTCAGATCGCCGACAACGCCGCCACCGAGCGCGATCAGCGTCGTGTCGCGCCCGTGCGGTTTTTCCAGCAGCGCCGAAAACACCTGCTCCAACACCGCCAGAGATTTGTACTGCTCACCATCGGGAAGGATCACCTGATCCACCACGATGCCGCCCCGCTCCAGCACCTGCCGGACGCGCTCCAGATAGAGCGGCGCCAGGGTCTGGTTGGTGACCAACATCGCTTGCTCACCCGCCTTCAACGGCATAAAAGAAGCCGGATCGTTAAACAATCCGGCGGCGATGGTAATCGGGTAGCTGCGCTCCCCAAGCGTTACAGTAATTCTCTCCATGTCGCGCTCAGTTCTCTGTATGGTGCGGCGGTGGTTGATCCCCGCAGCGGCGGGGAACACAAATCAGTTTTCCGCATTGGCCGACGGCGAACGCGAAAATCGGCAATCAGTTGCTTTCCAGCATGTTGATGATCTGGTTAGCAACCACTTTAGCGCTCTGATCGTCGGTGCGGATGGTGACATCGGCAATCTCTTCATACAACGGATTGCGCTCTTTCGCCAAGGCTTCCAGCACTTCACGCGGCGGAGAATCGACCTGCAGCAGCGGGCGTTTTTTATCACGCTGGGTGCGAGCCAGCTGCTTCTCGATCGTGGTTTCCAGATAGACCACCACGCCGCGCGCGGACAGACGGTTGCGCGTTTCGCGCGACTTCACCGAACCGCCGCCGGTCGCCAACACAATCCCTTGTTTTTCCGTCAGTTCATTAATGACTTTTTCTTCACGATCGCGGAAACCTTCTTCCCCTTCCACGTCGAATACCCAGCCCACGTCAGCTCCGGTACGTCGCTCAATTTCTTGATCGGAGTCGAAGAACTCCATATTGAGTTGCTGAGCTAACTGACGGCCAATAGTGCTTTTGCCGGCACCCATAGGCCCAACCAGAAAGATATTGCGTTTCTCTGCCATGTTTTTCGGTATTACTAAGACAATTCGTTAATGTTAACCCGCCCCGCCAATCAAATCAGCGGCGGGACCTAAACTGAAACCTCATGAGCGATAGTGCGAGATCAGACGAAAAATTATCTCAACACTCTTGGTAGTTTGGCAACCGAATAAATCGCAATCCACGCCGCGGGAGGGAAACCATATGTTTTTAACGGCGTCTTGACGCTAACAAAAAACCTCGGTGCTCAATTCGGTAACCCTTGTAAGCTAAATCGGCCGCAGCGTCAAACGCAGATCCCCCCAAGGAGATAAAAAAGTGTATCTGCTCATCAACTTTAGGAGATTTGCCGTCCGGCTGACAGGTAGCCGCTTATCCCTTAATCAGGGTCGGCGTAATGAAGATCACCAGCTCGCGTTTTTTCTGTTGTGCGCCGCTTTGTCGGAACAAGCCTCCCAATAACGGCGCATTCGCCAATCCCGGCACCTTGTCCGCCGTCTTGCCGCTATGCCGTTGAAAAATACCGCCGAGCACCAGGGTTTCACCGTTTCTCACCGTGATCTGCGTTTTAATCTCCTGTTTATCGATGGTCAGCGCTTCCCCCGCGCCCCGGCTGATGGCGCGCCCCGGCATATTTTGGCTGATGTGCAACGTCAGCGTGATGCGCCCGTCCGGCAACACTTTCGGCGTCACCTCCATGCCCAGCACCGCCTCTTTGAACTCGATGGCGGTCGCACCGCTGGCGCCGCTTGACACTTCGTAAGGGATCTCGGTTCCCTGCTTGATGCTGGCGGTTTGCAGGTGCGCCGTCAGCAGGCGCGGGCTGGCGATGATCTCCACCTGATTCTCCTGTTCCAGCGCCGTCAGCTCGAGGCTCAGCAAACGCCCGCTGATGCGCGCCAGATGGAAACCGGCGTTCACCGCGCTGCGCTCCAGGGGCAGGTTGACGCCGAGATTGCCCGGCCGCAGCGGCTGCGCCGGCCTGTCGTCAGGCGCCAATCCCCAACGCACGCCGAGTTCGCGCAGGCTTTCGCTGTTGATGGTCACGATATGCGCCGCCAGCTGGACCTGTGCCAGCGGCGCGTCCATTTCCGTTACCCGCTTTTTCAACTGCGCCAGGATCGGCGCGGTGTCGCGCAGCAGCAGCGTATTGGTGCGCTTATCCGCCAGCACGCTGCCCCGCTCGCTGAGCAAGGCGCCGCGTTGAGCATTGAGGCTTTCGGCAATCTCCGCCGCATCGCCGTTCTGTAACGTCAGGCTCAGGCTGTGCAGCGGTTGCCGCTGCGCCAGCGCCTCTCGCTGCTGCCTTTTTTCCTGCGCGTCCGGCTCCGGCGCAATCAGCATCACGTTACCCTCACGCGTCATCGCCAATTTGCCCATGCGCAGGGTCAGCGCCAGCGCCTGAGGCCAGGGCACATTCTCCAGCCGCAGCGTCAGGTTGCCGCTCACGCCGGGCGCGGCGATCAGGTTCATCTGCCGATAATCCGCCAGCGCCTGCAGGATGACCGTGACCGGCGCATCCTGAAACTCCAGCGAAATAACCTGTTTATCCTGCGCCTGTGCGGCGCCGAGCGTCAGACACCACAGCGCCATGCCCAGTCCAGCGCGTCCTTTCATGGTTTCCCATCCTTGTTGTCCATTATCAGCGAGATGTCGCCCTGGCTCGCCGGGCAATCCGGTTCGGCCGCCAGCGCCGTTAACGTCAGGCTGCGCGCCTGCACCTGCGTCACCAGCCAACGCTCGGCCAGCACCCGCTGCTGCGGCCGCAGGCGCAGCCACTGCCCCGCCGGCGTCACCACCCAGCCATAGCGCAGCGTCGGTTGCCCGATGACGCCTTTCAGTCGCCAGCCCGCCGGCGATGCCGCCGTTTGGGCACAAGCAGGCAGCGGAGGCGGCGCAAACGGGTCGCGCGGCTCAGCACATAGGGCCCACGGCCATAGCAGCCACCACCACCCACGGCCGGGTCTTTTACTCATCTGCCTGCTCCTCGGTGGCATCCTGCAAAACCAACCGCGCCGTCATGCCAAGGGGCGGCGTCTCCACGCTCAGCTGCTCGAGGCGCAAATCGGCGGGCAGCGCCTCCAGCAGCGCCAACAAACCGGCGTAGTCAATGCGCAAACTCAGCGTTTGCCGCAGCGGTTTTTCCTGCCGCTGCCAGCGCAGCAAAGCGCCCCCCGCCCGTTGCAGCACGCTCGCCAAATCGCCGGTGGTGGTCGGCGCAAGCACCGCCGCCGGGATAATGGTTTGCGGCGTCTCTTCCAACTGGCTCTGCACCATAGCGATCTGTTGCAGCAGGCGCTGTTGCCGCTCCGCCGCATTTTCCCGCTGACGCCATTCGTCTTGCAGCAGCCAACCGCCGCCCAACAGCGCCAGCGTGCCGATGCCCAACCCTTGCGACAGCAGCAATAGCCAGCCCGGTAAGCTCAGCCAGAGGCGCAGCCCGGAGGACAAACGGCTATCCATCACGCCCCCACTGCGCCGCCAGATGAAAGGAGTACAGGCCGTCTTCGCGTTGCGCCATCTCCGCCAAATGCAGCCGTGGCAACGCAGGTATCCCCGCCAGCCGCCGTTCGAACTGCGTGATGGCCGCAGGAGAGCGGCTCAATCCACGCAGCCGCAGGCCGTTCGCCGCATTGCAGTCCAACGCCGTGAGCCACAGCGGCGGAGGAATGCTGGAGGACAATTGCTGCAGCAGCTGCAAATAACGCCGGTTATGTTGGGCGTTATTTGCCTGCCGTTCGGCGCGGGCACTGTGCATCGCTTGCTTCGCCCGCTCTTGTTGCTGATGGCGGGCGAGCGACGTCAATGCCGCCAGCTCCTCACCCAGCATCGCCAGCCGCGCCTGCCGCTGCGCCTGTTGGTGACGCAGCTGGCCAGCGACCAGGAACAGAGCCAACAGCAGCGCCGTTACCTGCAACAGCAGCACGCCCAGCCAGAAATAGGCGCGTCGCCGATCGCGGCGCTGGCGCCAGGGCAGAAAGTTGACCTGATACATCAACGATCCTCCTCGCGCAGCGCCAGACCACCGGCCAACGCGAACGCCGAGGGATGCACGGGCAACGGCGGACGCAGCTGCGTGAAGGCGCTGAGCGGCGACCAAGCCAGGCAGCCGGCGGGCAGGGCTCCCGCCAGCACGCTGCCGGCATAGACAGGCCGATCGTCGCCCGCCGGCGTCTGGGCTTGCAGCGCCCGCAGCGCCTGGGCGCCATCGTCGCCCGGCGCCAGACCAAAGGCGAAGGCGCCATCGGCCGGCGCCACCCACAGCCATTCTCGTTCGAGGCGATGCATCAGCCCCGCGGCGGGCGGCACGCCTGCCGCCGTCGCCATCATCCGCAGCGCGCAGGGGGTGATATCGACCGCCTGCGGATGCAGGCCAGCCTGACGCAGACAAAGCAGCCACTGCTGCAGTTCCTGCCGCCGCGCAGCGGTCAACAGCAGCGCCGCCTCATCCCCCGGTGCGGCGCGATAGTCGAGCGCCAGCGTCTGGCCGTCGAGCGGAAACTGCTTCAAACCGTGGCCGCCGATATAGTCGCTGCGTTCCGGCTCGCGCAGCCGCGCATCAGGCCGTGCCATACGCTGCTGCAACACACGCTGCGCCGGCAGGGCAATGCGTAAGGAAATATGTCGCGGCAGCTGGACGCGCCATTGCCGCAGCGCCCGGATCAGGAACTCGGAAGGTTCCAGGCAGCCGTCGCGTAAAACTGCCTGCGGCAGCGCCTGCTGCCACCAGTGGCGCAACTGCCAGCCGTTGCGGCGGCGTTGGGCCGCCACCGCCCGCACGCAGTCGATTTGTATATCCAGCCCCACCTGCCATGCTTGAGGGAACATGTTTCGCAAGCCTCCATAACATCAGATGATAAAAGAACATATCCATGTCGCAGGCTTGCCTTTATACTACCGCGCGGTTGTTTATAAACTGCCCAAATGACTTAGAAATGGGAAATCTCAGGTGAAGTTCGTAAAGTATTTACTAATCCTTGCAGTATGTTGCATCGTGCTGGGAGCAGCCTCGATTTTCGGCTTGTACAAATATGTCGAGCCACAGCTGCCCGACGTCGCAACGCTGAAAGATGTGCGGCTGCAAATACCGATGCAGGTTTACAGCGCCGATGGCGAACTGATCGCCCAATACGGCGAGAAGCGCCGCATTCCGCTGAAGCTGGATCAAATTCCACCGGTGATGGTGCACGCATTCATCGCCACCGAAGACAGCCGCTTCTACGATCACCACGGCGTCGATCCGGTCGGCATCTTCCGCGCCGCCTCCATCGCGCTGGTCTCCGGCCACGCTTCGCAGGGGGCCAGTACCATTACCCAACAGCTGGCGCGTAACTTCTTCTTAAGCCCGGAACGCACCCTGATGCGTAAAATCAAGGAAGCCTTCCTGGCGGTGCGCATCGAGCAGATGCTCACCAAGGATGAAATCCTTGAGCTGTATCTGAACAAGATCTATCTGGGTTACCGCGCCTACGGCGTGGGCGCCGCCGCGCAGGTCTATTTCGGCAAAGACGTCAGCCAGCTGACCCTGAGCGAAATGGCGACCATCGCCGGCCTGCCGAAAGCGCCGTCCACCTTCAACCCGCTCTATTCGCACGATCGCGCCGTTGCCCGTCGCAACGTGGTGCTGTCGCGCATGCTGGACGAACACTACATCACGCAGGCGCAGTACGATCAGGCGCGCGCCGAAGATCTGGTCGCCAACTACCATACGCCGGAAATCAGCTTCTCCGCGCCGTATCTCTCCGAGATGGTGCGTCAGGAGATGATCAAGCGCTACGGTGAAAATGCCTATACCGACGGTTACAAGGTTTACACCACCGTCACCAAGCGGCTGCAGCTGGCGGCGCAGGAGTCGGTACGCAACAACGTGCTGGCCTATGACATGCGCCACGGCTACCGCGGCCCGTCCAACGTGTTGTGGAAAGTCGGCGAAGCGGCCTGGGATCGCAAACAGATTGTTGATTCGCTGAAAAACCTGCCGAACTACGGCCCGCTGGCGCCGGCGGTGATCACCGCCGCCAACCCGCAGGAAGCGACGGCGATGCTGGCCGACGGCAGCAGCATTGCCCTGCCGATGGCGACCATGCGCTGGGCGCGCCCATACCGTTCAGACACGCAGCAAGGCCCAACGCCGAAACGCGTCACCGACGTGGTGCAGGCCGGCCAGCAGGTGTGGGTGCGTAAAGTGAACGAGGCCTGGTGGCTGTCGCAGGTGCCGGACGTCAACTCGGCGCTGGTCTCAATCAACCCGAACGACGGCGCGGTGAAAGCGCTGGTTGGCGGCTTCGATTTCAACCAGAGCAAGTTCAACCGCGTCACGCAGGCTCTGCGCCAGGTAGGGTCGAACATCAAACCGTTCCTGTACACTGCCGCGATGGATAAAGGCCTGACGCTGGCCACCATTCTGAACGACTTGCCGATTACCCGTTGGGATGCCGGCGCCGGCACCGACTGGCGGCCGAAGAACTCGCCGCCGACCTACGACGGCCCGATTCGCCTGCGGCAGGGGCTGGGGCAATCGAAGAACGTGGTGATGGTGCGCGCGATGCGTGCGATGGGCGTCGACTACGCGGCGGAATATCTGCAGCGCTTCGGCTTCCCGGCGCAGAACATCGTGCATACCGAATCGCTGGCGCTGGGCTCCGCCTCCTTCACCCCGATGCAGCTGGTACGCGGCTACGCGGTGCTGGCGAACGGCGGTTACCTGGTTGACCCGTACTTCATCACCAAAATTGAAGACGACAACGGCAATACGGTGTTCGAAGCCAAACCGAAAGTGGTGTGCAGCAGCTGCAACCTGCCGGTGATCTACGGCGACACCCACCGTTCGGCGGTGCTGTCCGACGACAACATCGAAAACGTCGCCACCTCGCAGGAAGGCAGCAACAGCACGGTGCCGATGCCGCAGCTGGAGCAGGTTACCCCGGCTCAGGTGCAGCAGGACGGCGACCAACAGTATGCGCCGCACGTGATCAGCACGCCGCTGGCCTTCCTCATCCACGACGCGCTGAACAGCAACATCTTCGGTGAACCGGGTTGGATGGGCACGGCCTGGCGCGCCGGGCGCGATCTGAAGCGTCATGACATCGGCGGCAAAACCGGTACCACCAACAGTTCCAAAGACGCCTGGTTCTCCGGCTATGGTCCGGATACCGTGACGTCGGTGTGGATCGGTTTCGACGATCACCGCCGCGACCTGGGCCGTTCGACGGTATCCGGCGCCATCCCGGATCAGATTTCCGGCGGTGAAGGCGGAGCCAAGAGCGCCCAGCCGGCGTGGGACGACTTCATGAAGACCGCGCTGGAAGGCATCCCGGAGCAGAAAGTCACGCCGCCGCCGGGCATCATCAGCGTCACCATCGACAAGAGCAGCGGCAAGCTCTCTGGCGGTGGCGGCGGTAGCCGTTCCGAGTACTTCATCGAAGGCACTCAGCCGACGGACTACCCATCGCGCGATACCGGCACTACGTTGACCGATCCGGGCGGTGAAAGCCACGAGCTGTTCTGATCGAAAAGGGCCAGAGAAATCTGGCCCTTTTTTTGTTTGGCGCGAAGCGTATCAGCGCGAAGCGCGCAAAAATGCCTCTGAGAGGAACAGCGCGCTGACGTTGCGCGCCTCACGAAAATCCGGTTCCGCCAGCAGCGCCATCATGTCGGCGATCGGCCAACGCACCTGCGGCAGGGGCTCCGGCTCATCCCCTTCCAGACTCTGCGGATAGAGATCGTGCGCCAGCACGATATTCATTTTGCTGGAAAAGTAAGAGGGCGCCATCGTCAGCTTGCTGAGAAAATCGAAGCGCTTCGCGCCGTATCCCACCTCTTCCATCAGCTCGCGGTTGGCGGCCTCCAGCACCCCCTCACCGGGATCGATCAGCCCTTTCGGGAACCCCAGCTCATAGGATTCGGTGCCTACCGCATATTCGCGGATCAGCAGCAGGTCATCGCCAATCACCGGCACGATCATCACCGCTTCGCGATCCGAAGGACGCATGCGCTCATACACCCGCCGCACACCGTTGCTGAATTCCAAATCGACCGACTCGACGTTGAACAAACGCGAACGCGCAACGGTTTCCACTTTCAGAATTTTAGGTTTTTGCAGGTGTTTATCCATGATTGCCTCAAAGAGGTTACCCAGGCGCGGACGGGGCAACCGAAATAATGATTGGCGTAACGCACGGCTCGTTGGCGCTCAAACGCTGACCAAATTCGATCCTGATCACATTGTGCGTTAAGGGTAAGCTCCGCCGCAACGAGCATGAGCAGTAATTTACTTTCTTTTAACAAGCGTAGCCAGCGGCGGGCGATTTTCCGTACTGATTCAGCAAACAGCACGCATGAAAATAGGATAATACCGATATCGACGGCAGAGGCCGGTTGCTAGTATCACGCAGGCAAGAATCAGTGATAAAATGGCCTTGCGTCATGAAGGAATGAGATCCAGAGCGAGAATCTGTTTGTTCCCTCATTAGTTCTGGGTGCCTCCTGGCGGTTTACTCCGTATAATATTCACCTTTTCATCAGGTTGGCGAAATTCACGGGTGTGAGATGGGGATTGCATGAGCACAATAGTGTTGATATTGGCCTTAGTGCTTGTCTGCCTGATTGCCGCCGGCCTGTACCTGTGGTTCAAGGCGCGCAACCCGTCGGCGCTGGCGCACGCGCTGCCGTTTATCAAACCTGCCCACCGCAAGCTGACCGACGAAGAGCGTGCTGCGGTCGAGTTCTATCTCAATCAGCAAAACAAGCTGAGCAACAAGCTGTTGCCCGGCGGCGGCGCTACCTTGCCCGCAGCCAAACTGGCGCTCACCCCGCAAAGCGATAACGTTTATCCCGTCACGCACGCCATCACCCGCTATGGGCTGGCCAGCGACGATCCCAATAAATGGCGCTATTACCTCGATGCCGAAGAGGTGCACCTGCCGCCGTTTTGGGAACCCTATATCACCGCCGACAACCATGTGGAAGTGATCCGTACCCAGACGCTGCCGCTGGTGATTTCGCTCAACGGGCACTCGCTGAAAGATCATATTCACGACCGGCCGCAACCGCCGGTGGTGAGCGCCGCGCCGACCAAAAACGCCTCTATCCGCAAGGAAGAGAGCGAGCATGTCGAGCTGGTCAATATTCGCAAGGAAACGCCGGAAGAGCATGCGCTGAACCGGCCGAATGGCATCCGTGAAGCCGTCATCATCTCCGCCGCGCTGCTGCTGCTGTTCTTCAGCCTGATAAGCCCGGTGCTGGTGATCCCCTGGATGATTTTCGTGGCGGTGCTGATGATCGCCTGGGGATGCTGGAACCTGTTCCGCCGTCCGGCGTCACGCGAGCTGAAAGAGATCCACTGTCTGCGCGGTACGCCGAAGCGCTGGGGCCTGTTCGGCGAATCCGGCCAGGGGCAGATCAGCAACATTTCACTCGGCATCATCGATCTTATCTACCCGCCGCATTGGCAGCCTTACCTGACGCAGGACCTGGGCAAGACCACCGATGTGGACGTCTACCTCAATCGGCAGGTGGTGCGCCAGGGGCGCTTCCTCTCGCTGCATGACGAAGTGAAAAACTTCCCGCTGCAGCAGTGGGGCCGCAACGCGGTGCTGGTCGCCAGCTCGGCACTGGTGCTGCTGTTGCTGCTGATCTATATCCCGCTCAACCTGCCGCTGACCCTCAGCATGGCCTGGCTGCAGGGTGCGCAAAAAGTGGAAGTGACCAGCGTTCAGGCACTGGAAGCCACGCCGCTGCGCATCGGCGACACGCTGAAAGTGCGCGGCAGTGGCATGTGCTATGTGCCCCCGCCGGCCAATGGGGGCAGCGCCGTCAATTTTGCGCCGTTCGACTGTTCCGGCATCTACTGGAACAACGCCGCCCCACTGCCACAGCCGGAATCGGAAGTCATAGACAAAGCGACGGCCCTGCTGGCTACGGTCAACAGCCAGCTGCATCCGAGCGGCGCCGATCAGAAGGTCAACCCGCAGTTGGCCAGCGCCATCGAGAAATCCGGCATGATCCTGTTGGACGACTTCTCTGATATCGTTTTGAAAACACAGGATTTGTGCCAGGCAGAAAGCGACTGCGTGCGGTTGAAGAACGCCCTGGTCAACCTGGGCAACGCCAAAAACTGGAGCGGCCTGGTGAAACGCGCCAGGTCCGGCGCGCTGCAAGGCGTCAACGTCCTGCTGCGCCCGGTGAGCGCCGAGTCGCTGGAAAGCCTGACCAAAGTGGCCACATCGTCGTTCATCTTCAATGAAACGCGTTTGGCCGCCGCAGCGCTCAACAGCCCGCCGCCGGGCGGTTTCCTGATCAGCAGCGACGAAGGCCGCCAGCTGGTCAGCCATCCGCAGCCGTCGGCGCCGCAGAGCGAATACAACGCCCTCGACCAGTGGAATGAGTTGCAGCGCCTTTCCACTCTGCTGCTGCACACCCCCTTCCAGGCACAGGGCGTGATCACCAGCCTCAGCGTCGACGCCAACGGCACCCGTCATGTGGCGCTGCACAGCGAACCGGACATGATCACCCTGTGGCGCTACCTCGGTACCAGTCTGCTGTTGCTGGCGGTCGTCATCAGCCTGGGCTATAACGCCTGGCGGCTGGTGCAGCGTCGGCGCATCAATCAGCACCGCGTCGCCGATATCCAGCGTTACTACGACAGCTGCTTCAATCCGCAGCTCAATCCGATGTCGATGCGGCCGATGGCCTGAACCTGACGCCGGGGCCTCCGCCCTGTCATCTGCTTATGCTACGCTAACGCTATTATTCTCATCTGCGGACCGCCCGTCGGTCCGCCCGTGGAGTTTTTATGGTTCCCGAGTTTGATTGGCCGCAGATCGATACCGTGCTGCTGGATATGGACGGCACCTTGCTGGATCTGGAGTTCGACAGCCACTTTTGGCTCAGCCTGGTGCCGCAGGCGCTGAGCGAAAGGCGCGCCATTCCTTTCGACGAAGCCCGTCATATCATTGAACGGGAGTATCAGGCGGTGCAGCACACCATGAACTGGTATTGCTTCGATTACTGGAGCGAGCGGTTGGATCTGGATATCTACCGCATGACCAGCGAAGTCGGCAGCCGCGCCCGGCTGCGCGAAGACACCGAGCCGTTTTTACGGGCGCTGCGCGACGCCGGTCTGCAAACCATTTTGCTGACCAACGCCCATCCGCACAGCCTGGCGGTGAAAATCGAGCATACCGGCCTCGATCGGCACCTTGATTTATTGTTTTCCACCCACACATTTGGTTATCCGAAAGAAGATCAGCGTCTGTGGCAGGCGGTGCAACAGCACACCGGATTCAATCCGCAGCGCACGCTGTTCGTCGACGACGGCGAGCCGATCCTCGACGCGGCGCGCACTTTCGGCATTCGTTACTGCCTGGGCGTGCAAAACCCGGACTCCAGTACGGCGGAGAAAAGCTTCCAGCGCCATCCGTCGATGCGTGACTACCGCCTGCTGATACCGGCGCTGGCCAAGGGGGAAGCATGAAGGAAAAAGCGACGCGCGACGACGCGGTACGGCTGGATAAGTGGCTCTGGGCCGCTCGCTTCTATAAGACCCGTGCGCTGGCACGCGAAATGATCGACGGCGGCAAGGTGCATTACAACGGCCAGCGCGGCAAGCCGAGCAAGATTGTCGAACTCAACGCCGAGCTCAAGCTGCGGCAAGGCAACGAAGAACGTACGGTGATCGTGCTGGCGCTGACCAGCCAACGCCGCGGCGCCGGCGAGGCGCAGCAAATGTATCAGGAAACCGAAGCCAGCATCGCCAACCGCGAAAAGATGGCGCTGGCGCGCAAGATGAACGCGTTGACCATGCCGCATCCGGACCGTCGTCCGGACAAAAAGGAGCGGCGAGACCTGATGAAATTTAAATTTGGTGAGCCGGAATAACCCCTCACCGCAATGAGAGAAGATTATGTCCAACCATGACCAATTGCACCGTTACCTGTTTGAAAACTACGCGGTGCGCGGCGAGCTGGTTACCGTCAGCGAAACCTATCAGCAGATCCTGAACAACCACGACTACCCGGCGCCGGTACAGAAGCTGCTGGGCGAACTGCTGGTCGCCACCAGTCTGCTGACCGCGACCCTGAAGTTCGACGGCGACATCACCGTGCAGCTGCAAGGCGACGGCCCGCTGAAGCTGGCGGTGATCAACGGCAACAACCGTCAGGAGATGCGCGGCGTTGCGCGCACCCAGGCGCCTATCGCCGACGACAGCACCTTGCATCAGATGATCGGCAACGGCGTCATGGTCATCACCATTTCGCCGACGGAAGGCGAGCGCTATCAGGGCGTGGTCGGTCTGGAAGGTGAAACCCTGGCCGAATGCCTGGAAGCCTACTTCCGCCAGTCCGAGCAGCTGCCAACCCGCCTGTTCATCCGCACCGGCGAAGCGGAAGGCAACGCCGCGGCGGCCGGTATGCTGCTGCAGGTGCTGCCGGCGCAGGACGGCAACCTCGATGATTTCGATCATCTGGTGCAACTGACCAACACGGTAAAAAGCGAAGAGCTGTTCGGCCTGCCGGCCAACGAAGTGTTGTACCGCCTGTATCACCAGGAAGAGGTCACCCTGTACGAACCGCAGGACGTGCAGTTCCGTTGCACCTGTTCGCGCCAGCGTTGCGCCGACGCGCTGCTGACCCTGCCGACCGACGAAGTGGCGGACATGCTGGAGCAGGACGGCAATATCGACATGCACTGCGACTACTGTGGCAGCCACTATGTCTTTGACCCGGTTGATGTTGCCGCTTTGTATGCGGGTAACACCGGCGAAAGCGACCAGTTGCACTAAGTCACACCTCCTCGGCGGGCGCGCTCGGCGCCCGCCAACGCCCGCCGTTTGCACGTTTGCTTTTTTCCGTGTGCTATCTCTCAGATCGTAACGAAATACCGCCTAAAACGTTAAATATTTGATACCCATCGCGGTTACGCACCGTTAGATCCCTACAATTGCCGCCAGAAATTCTGTGACCAAGGAGTAGTAACATGCGCGTTAAAGGTATAACCCCTCAGGATCTGGCCGCTTACGGCATTCACGACGTTAGCGAAATCGTTCACAACCCGAGCTATGAACTGCTGTTTAAGGAAGAAACAGACCCATCTCTGGAAGGTTTTGAGCGTGGGGTAGTCACCAAGCTGGGTGCCGTCTCCGTCGATACCGGCATCTTCACCGGCCGCTCGCCGAAAGACAAATACATCGTCCGCGACGACATCACCCGCGATACCGTGTGGTGGGCCGATCAGGGCAAAGGCAAAAACGACAACAAACCCCTCAGCCCGGAAGTGTGGGCCGATCTGAAACACCTGGTCACCGAACAACTGTCCGGCAAACGCCTGTTCGTGGTGGATACCTTCTGCGGCGCCAACGCCGACTCGCGCCTGAAAGTGCGCTTCATCACCGAGGTGGCCTGGCAGGCGCACTTCGTGAAAAACATGTTCATCCGCCCGAGCGATGAAGAACTGGCTGACTTCGAGCCGGACTTCGTGGTGATGAACGGCGCCAAATGCACCAACCCGAACTGGCAGCAGCAAGGCCTGAACTCGGAGAACTTCGTCGCCTTCAACCTGACCGAGCGCATGCAGTTGATCGGCGGCACCTGGTACGGCGGCGAAATGAAGAAAGGCATGTTCTCGATGATGAACTACCTGCTGCCGCTGAAAGGCATCGCCTCGATGCACTGCTCGGCCAACGTGGGCGAGAAAGGCGACGTGGCGGTGTTCTTCGGCCTGTCCGGTACCGGCAAGACCACCCTCTCCACCGATCCGAAGCGTCAGCTGATCGGCGATGACGAGCACGGCTGGGACGACGACGGCGTGTTCAACTTCGAAGGCGGCTGCTACGCCAAGACCATCAAGCTGTCTGAAGAAGCCGAGCCGGACATCTATCACGCCATCAAACGCGACGCGCTGCTGGAAAACGTTACCGTGCTGGCCGACGGCAGCATCGACTTCAACGACGGTTCGAAAACCGAGAACACCCGCGTTTCTTACCCGATCTACCATATCCAGAACATCGTCAAGCCGGTGTCCAAGGCGGGTCACGCCACCAAGGTGATCTTCCTGACCGCCGATGCCTTCGGCGTGCTGCCGCCGGTATCGCGTCTGACCGCCAACCAGACTCAGTACCACTTCCTGTCCGGCTTCACCGCCAAGCTGGCCGGCACCGAGCGCGGCGTAACCGAACCGACGCCAACCTTTTCCGCCTGCTTCGGCGCCGCATTCCTGTCGCTGCACCCGACGCAGTACGCCGAAGTGCTGGTGAAACGCATGCAGGCCGCCGGCGCCCAGGCTTACCTGGTCAACACCGGCTGGAACGGTACCGGCAAGCGCATCTCGATCAAAGATACGCGCGGCATCATTGACGCCATCCTGAGCGGTGAAATCGACAAGGCGGAAACCGTTACCCTGCCGATCTTCGATCTGGCGATGCCGACCGCGCTGCCGGGCGTGAACCCGGAGATCCTCGATCCGCGCAATACCTATGCCAGCCTCGAGCAGTGGCAGGAAAAAGCGCAGGATCTGGCCGAACGCTTCATCACCAACTTCGATAAATACACCGACACGCCTGCGGGCGCCGCGCTGGTCAGCGCCGGCCCTAAGCTGTAATTCGGTAGCGTTACCTCTTCAGCTAAGGCGCGGATCCCGCGCCTTTTTTTATTTTCAGCGATTGCTTTTTAACCAGCAAGGCGAGAAAATAAGTCAATGCAATCATTGATAGCAAAGGAGGTTTCAATGGCTACTATCACCGTCAGAAATCTGGACGACGAAATCAAAGAGCTGCTGCGTATTTCAGCGGCGAAAAACGGCCATTCTATGGAAGAGGAAGCGCGCATGATCCTGAAACAGGCGCTGGTGAAAAAACCGCCGCGCTATGGGTTAGGAACACGCATGCATCAGTACTTCGCCGAATTCGGCGGCGTTGAGTTGGAGATCCCCCCACGTGATGAAGCCCCTCATCGTATTGTCAACTTTGATGAAGACGATGAAAAATGATTGTGCTGGATACCAACGTCGTTTCGGAATTGCTGCGGCCGGCGCCTCACTACAATGTATTGCGCTGGTTAGATGAGCAGGATACGTATCGGTTCTATTTGAGCGCCATCGTGGTTGCGGAGCTGTATACGGGCATCGCCTGCATGCCTCACGGCAAGAAACAGCTCGAACTGCAAACTAACCTCGGCGACATGCTGCAGGAAGAGTTTTCAGACAGAATCTTACCCTTTGACGTCGGCTGTGCGATGCAGCATGCGGAATTAATGGGCGCCAATCGCCGCCGAGGCATTGGCGTCAGCATGCCGGATACCCAAATCGCCGCCACCTGCCTGCATTACGGTGCCGCCCTGGCCACCCGCAACACCAAAGACTTCCTCCACTGCGGCATCGAGTTAATCGATCCGTGGCAGGCGCCGACCGGCCGTCGGTTGCATGAGGATGCGGCGGAATACTACGTGATGAGCAGGAAGTCCTGACGGGGCCGCAGCAACGCGGCCCGCGCCAAGAGCGTCAGGCGTTTTCCCTGGCGGTTTGATGGCCGTTGGCCGACTCTTTTTTCTCCATCGGCAACGGAATATACGCGCGGATCAATAGCCCGCCGCGTTCGCTGGTGCCGATATCCAGTTCGCCGTCGTGCGCGTCGATAATGCGCTGCACGATCGCCAGCCCCAGACCGGTGCCGCTGGTGCTGCGCGCGCTGTCACCGCGTACGAACGGCTGCAACAGATGCTTCAATTCTTCCGGTTTGATGCCCGGGCCGTCATCCTCCACCTGGAACCAGCCGCGCTGCAGCTCACGGCCGCTGCTGACCTTGATCCAGCCGTTGCCGTAACGTGCCGCGTTCACCACCATGTTCACCGCCGCCCGCTTAATCGACAGCGGATGCACGTTCATCATCAGCTCGCCCGGCGACAGCGCGGTTTCAATCACCCGCTCATAGCCGCTCTCCGCCGCGACCACCTCGCCCAAAATGGCGTTCAGATCGCTGCTTTCGGTCGGCATCTCCTGCCCGGTGCGCAGGTAATCGATGAACTGCTCGATGATGGCGTTGCACTCTTCGATGTCTTTATTGATCGACTCGGCCAGATAGCCGTCTTCGGCGCTCATCATCTCCGTCGCCAGCCGGATGCGCGTCAACGGCGTGCGCAGGTCATGGCTGACCCCGGCCATCAGCAAGGTGCGGTCGTCCGCCAGCTGCTTGACGCCCGACGCCATCTGATTGAATGCGCGAGTCACCGACCGCACTTCGGAAGCGCCATACTCGCGCAGCGGCGGCGGAATGATGCCCTTGCCCACCTGCAGCGCCGCATGTTCCAGCTCCACCAGCGGGCGGTTTTGAATGCGGATAAATAGCCAGGCGCCGCCGATCGCCAGTAGCATGATCGCCAGCGTATAGCGGAACAGCGGAGAGAAGTCGCCCTGGTGGATTTCCGTCAGCGGTACGCGCACCCAGATATCGGGCTGCAACCAGGTTTTCAGCCACACCACCGGGGAGTTCTTGTTCACCTCCACCCGCACATCGGTCGGCCCGCCAAGCTGCTGTGCCATCTGCTGGCTGAGGAACTGGTAGTGCTGCGCCCAGCGCAGGCCGCTCTCCTCCGCCGCCGAGTTGGTGTAGAGAGAGATGCCCAGTTCGCGGTAGATCTCACGGCGGAACGCCGGCGGCACTTCCAGCAGCGTGCCGTCCTCCAGCTGCAGCCGATCGGTCATCAGCATACGCACTTCGTACGCCAATACCTTGTTGAACTGCTGCAGACTGGGCAGGATGGCGAAGTTCAGCACCACCAGATAGGTCGTCACCAGGCTGACGAACAGCAAGGTGACGATCAACAACAGGGTTCGGGCAAACGAGCTACGCGGTGAAAAGCGCAATCGCCTCATGCCTTACTGCCGTCCGGGACGAACACGTAGCCGAGACCCCAAACGGTCTGGATATAACGCGGATGCGCCGGATCTTCTTCCACCATGCGGCGCAGGCGCGAGATCTGCACGTCGATGGAGCGCTCCATGGCGCTGTATTCGCGGCCACGCGCCAGGTTCATCAGCTTATCGCGCGACAGCGGTTCACGCGGGTGGCTGACCAGCGCCTTCAGGACCGCGAACTCGCCGCTGGTCAACGGCATCGGTTCATCTTCGCGGAACATCTCGCGGGTGCCGAGGTTCAGTTTGAATTTGCCGAACGCGATCACCGCTTCTTCCTGCGAAGGCGCGCCCGGCAGTTCGTTAGCCTGGCGGCGCAGCACCGCGCGGATGCGAGCCAACAGCTCACGCGGGTTGAACGGCTTAGGAATGTAGTCGTCGGCGCCGATTTCCAGCCCCACGATGCGATCGACCTCTTCGCCTTTGGCGGTGACCATAATGATCGGCATAGGGTTGCTCTGGCTGCGCAGGCGGCGGCAGATGGACAGCCCATCTTCGCCCGGCAACATCAGATCGAGCACCATCAGATGGAAGGATTCACGGGTCAGCAAGCGATCCATTTGCTCAGCGTTGGCAACGCTGCGAACCTGGAAGCCCTGCTCGGTTAAATAACGTTCTAAAAGCGCGCGCAGGCGCATGTCATCATCGACAACCAGGATCTTATGATTCTCTTGCATGGTATTACTCCCAAAGGCTTTATTGCCTGACTCGAATATTGTTAGAAAACCTTGCCATTTGAGACAGCGTTTAATGGTATGTATTCTAGACGAAATTGTTACAAAGCTTATTCTTTTCCCCATTTATCAACAATTTTCATCGAATGTCGACGGGGGTTCGTCAAAATTTCGCCCTTTATCGGCGCAATGTGGGGCAGTGGCCCAATTTTACGCAATTTCGCCACCGGCAAACCGCACGGTGGCGTTTTGACGACGAGTCAGGAAGTCTGCAGGAAACGCGCCAGCTGCCGGCGCAGCTGCCGGTTCTCTTGCTGCAGTGCATCAACCCGGTCGAGCAGCGTCAGCGCCATGGCGATCCCCGGCCAATCCAGATCCAGTTCGGCCCGCAGCCTGCGCGCACGCTGCAGATGGCTCAGCGCCGGGTAATCGAACTCCCAGCTCGGCTGCGCCGGCTCCAGCGGCACGATCACGCCCAGGCCGACGATCTCGACCAGCTCATCCTCTGAAATCTCCACCCTCTGACACAGTTCCACCACGGTGAATGTGATCTCTTTTTTCATCATGTGCTTTACTCCCATTCCGCGCGCGGGTTGAACGCCGCCTGTTCAGCCAGTTCTCGCCACAGGGCGCTGGCCTTCTCGTTCGGCTTCGGCGGCATCACCACCTTGAGAATGACATACAGATCGCCGGGCTCTTTCTTGCCCGCCAGCCCCTTGCCCTTGACCCGCAGCCGTTTGCCGCTCTGGCTGCCGGCCGGCACGGTCAGCGCGATTTTGCCGGTCAGCGTCGGCACCTCGATGCTGGCCCCCAGCGCCGCTTCCCACGGGGCGAGCGGCGCCACGATGCTCAGGTTGTGGCCGTCAATCTCGAACAGCGGATGCGGCGCGAGGCGGATGACAAGATACAGGTCGCCGTTCTGGCCGCCGCCCACGCCGGCAACGCCCTGCCCCTTGAGGCGAATGCGCTCGCCGTCGCCCACGCCGGCCGGGATTTTCACGTTCAGCGTTTTGCTGGCTTCGCTCACCTGCCGCCCCAGCTCGTCGTACACCGGCAGCTTGTAGGAGATCTCGCGGCTTTGGCCATGCAGCGTTTCCTCGAGGAACAGCGGCACCTCCATCTCGAGATCCTGGCCGCGGAAGCCATGCCCGCCGTGCGAGTGCGAAGCGGAGCGGTGCCCGCCTGCCGCACGCCCGCCGAACATGCTTTCGAAGAAATCGGAGAAGTCTTGTGCGTCGGCACCGCCGCCATGCCATGAAGCGCTCTGCTGATAGCCGCCGCGATCGCCGCGCGCCTGGCGGCCAAAGTTCGGATCGTTGCGGTGCAGCCGGATCTGATCGTACTCGGCGCGGCGCTCTTCGTCCTTCAGCACCTCATAGGCTTCGGCCAGCTCCTTGAATTTGCTCTCGGCGTCTTCTTCGGTGCTCACGTCAGGGTGATATTTACGCGCCAGCCGGCGGTAGGCCGTTTTGATGGTTTTCAGATCGGCGTTGGGCTCAACGCCCATCGTTGCGTAGTAATCTTTAAATTCCATGCGGTAATACCTTCAATGTGTTGGGTTGTGCGCCAAAATTCCTTGTCTCTCTCGCCAGATATCCTCCTTTCGTCACATTCCTTTTCCGCTATCGCTAAGCATACTCCCGATTGTTAAAAGCTGCGCAAACTGAATAAAAACCGTGCGACAACACGCAGGCCCCCACGCCATTTCTAAAGCCCTGCGCATTCACGTACACTGTGGCGGTGGCCCCATAAAGATAAATCACGATGAGAACTCAACTGATAACCCGTGAAGGGTATGACAAGCTCAAACAAGAGCTGGATTACCTCTGGCGCGAAGAACGCCCCGAGGTGACCAAGAAAGTGACCTGGGCCGCCAGCCTGGGCGACAGAAGCGAAAACGCCGACTATCAGTACAACAAGAAGCGGCTGCGCGAAATTGACCGCCGCGTCCGCTATCTGACCAAATGCCTGGAGCAGCTGAAGATCGTCGATTACTCCCCGCAGCAGGAAGGCAAAGTGTTCTTCGGCGCCTGGGTGGAAGTAGAGAACGAAGACGGCGAGACCAAACGCTTTCGCATCGTCGGTTACGACGAGATCTTCGGCCGCAAGGATTACATCTCCATCGACGCGCCGATGGCGCGCGCCCTGCTGAAAAAAGAGGTCGGGGACGTCGCCACCGTCAATACGCCGCTGGGCGAGGCGCAGTGGTACGTGAACGAGATAGACTACCCGAAGTAAGCTTTCAGCTTTTTCCGAACCGCCGCCAACGCCGCCGCCTGAGCTGTTCTCCACGCCGCGGCCGCGCGGCGGCGGCCCGCTCCGCTGGCATTTTCCGCGATCAATCCGTATAACTGTCCCCTGTTTATTCACCGTTCTCAATACAGATACCAGACCTATGAATGACCCACTGAGCCGCATTATTGCAACAGAACTGCAGGCCCGGCCGGAGCAAGTCGACTCCGCCATCCGTCTGCTGGATGAAGGTAATACCGTGCCCTTTATTGCACGCTATCGTAAGGAAGTCACCGGGGGCCTGGACGACACCCAACTGCGCCAGCTGGAAACCCGCCTGGGTTATCTGCGTGAACTGGAAGATCGTCGCCAGACCATCCTGAAGTCGATCGATGAACAGGGCAAACTGACCGAACAACTGGCGGGGGCGATCAACGCCACGCTGAGCAAGACCGAACTCGAAGACCTCTACCTGCCGTACAAACCGAAGCGCCGCACCCGCGGCCAGATCGCCATCGAGGCCGGTCTGGAACCGCTGGCGGACGCGCTGTGGCAGGATCCGCAACAGCAGCCGGAACAGCTGGCTGAACGCTACGTCGATGCCGACAAGGGCGTGGCGGACGTCAAAGCCGCCCTCGACGGCGCGCGCTATATCCTGATGGAGCGCTTCGCCGAAGACGCCACGCTGCTGGCCAAGGTGCGCGACTACCTGTGGAAAAATGCCCATCTGGTGTCCAAAGTGGTCGAGGGCAAGGAAGAAGAAGGCGCCAAGTTCCGCGACTATTTCGATCATCACGAACCGATTTCTCAGGTGCCTTCGCACCGCGCGCTGGCGATGTTCCGCGGCCGCAACGAAGGCGTGCTGCAGCTGGCGCTGAACGCCGATCCGCAGTTTGAGGAAGCGCCGCGCGAAAGCCAGGCGGAGCTGATCATCATTAATCACCTCAACCTGCGCCTGAACAACGCCCCGGCCGACGCCTGGCGCAAGGCAGTGGTCAACTGGACCTGGCGCATCAAGGTGCTGCTGCACCTGGAAACCGAGCTGATGGGCACGGTGCGCGAACGCGCGGAAGACGAAGCGATCAACGTGTTCGCCCGCAACATGCACGATCTGCTGATGGCCGCGCCGGCCGGCATGCGCGCCACCATGGGCCTCGATCCGGGCCTGCGCACCGGGGTGAAAGTCGCTGTGGTCGACGCGACCGGCAAGCTGGTCGCCACCGACACCGTCTACCCACACACCGGGCAAGCGGCCAAAGCCGCCGCCATCGTCGCGGCACTGTGTATCAAACATAACGTGGAGCTGGTGGCCATCGGCAACGGCACCGCCTCGCGTGAAACCGAGCGCTTTTATCTCGACCTGCAAAAGCAGTTCGCCGAGGTCCGGGCGCAGAAAGTGATCGTCAGCGAAGCGGGCGCATCGGTGTATTCCGCGTCCGAACTGGCGGCGCTGGAATTCCCGGATCTCGACGTGTCGCTGCGCGGCGCGGTGTCCATCGCTCGTCGCCTGCAGGATCCGCTGGCGGAGCTGGTGAAGATCGACCCGAAATCCATCGGCGTCGGCCAGTATCAGCACGACGTCAGCCAGAGCCAGCTGGCGAAGAAGCTGGACTCGGTGGTGGAAGACTGCGTGAACGCCGTCGGCGTCGATCTGAACACCGCGTCGGTGCCGTTGCTGACACGCGTGGCCGGCCTGACGCGCATGATGGCGCAAAATATCGTCAACTGGCGCGACGAGAACGGCCGCTTCAGCAACCGTGAACAGCTGCTGAAGGTCAGCCGCCTGGGGCCAAAGGCCTTCGAACAGTGCGCCGGCTTCCTGCGCATCAACCACGGCGACAACCCGCTGGACGCTTCCACCGTTCACCCGGAAGCCTACCCGGTGGTGCAGCGCATTCTGGTCGCCACCGAGCAGGCGCTGCAGGACCTGATGGGCAACGCTTCGGCGGTGCGCAGCCTGAAAGCGGTCGATTTCACCGACGACAAGTTCGGCGTACCGACGGTCACCGATATCCTGAAAGAGCTGGAGAAACCGGGCCGCGATCCGCGCCCGGAGTTCAAAACCGCGACCTTTGCCGAAGGGGTGGAAACCCTCAACGATCTGCAGGTGGGCATGATCCTGGAAGGGTCGGTCACCAACGTCACCAACTTCGGGGCCTTCGTGGATATCGGCGTGCATCAGGACGGCCTGGTGCACATCTCCTCGCTGGCGGACAAGTTCGTTGAAGATCCGCACACCGTGGTGAAGGCCGGCGACATCGTCAAAGTGAAGGTGATGGAAGTCGATCTGCAGCGTAAACGCATCGCGCTGAGCATGCGCCTGGATGAACAGCCGGGCGAAGGTTCACCGCGCCGCGGCGGCAACGCGCCAGCGCAGACACGCGACAACGCCAGCCGTTCGGCGGGTGCCAACAAGGCCAAACCGCGCAACGCGGCGCCGGCCGGCAACAGCGCCATGGGCGACGCGCTGGCGGCGGCATTCGGCAAGAAACGCTAAGTCGGAACCGACAGGGCGGAGCCTGCTCCGCCCTTTCTGATGAATAAAACCTGCGGCATTTTTTGACCCGTCTCAATAAACCGTCATCTTTTTATGTCCCGTTCCTGCGTGACCGTCCTCCCATTATTCAGGCAATAAAAATCCTCTCCGCAGCCATTTATTAACAACTTCGTTAACACGCCTGTTTCATCTCGCGAATTGTGAACGAAACACAAATGGTTACCGCTCGCATTACGCCGGAATAATGTTATTGAATTGCCTTTCGACGGAAATAAATAAAGGGAAAAAGCCCTCGAAGTTTGCAAACGAGAAAACTCGGCTACAAATACGTAACTGATTTAACTCGCCATTCTCATTTGTTCCCGCTCGCCAGCGGTGGTAAAACGTCATTAATAAAGGCAACGCCATCAAAAACTGTCGTCGCCATAATAATTGGTTACAATACCCTTACTTTTTGTATTGAACGCGATAATGATAATTACTATTATTTGCGCTCACTTTATTGCATGACCTTATGGATGAATACCGCCGACGGCGTGGCATTTTCGCCGGCAACGTCCAATTATCATCAGCCCGATGTTCATCGGCACCCGGAAGGTTAATCACATGCAGCTTCAACCTAAACGCACGTATAAGATTGTCGGCTTTTCCGGTGAAATTGCGCCGGCCTACCGCCAGAAACTGTTATCGCTCGGCATGCTGCCCGGCTCTTCGTTCGACGTGGTGCGCGTCGCGCCGCTGGGCGATCCGATAGAAATTAAAACTCGCCGCGTCAGCCTGGTGCTGCGCAGGAAGGATCTGGCGCTGCTGCAGCTCGACGGCCAGTCCTGAGCCGGCACGCCCTCCGTTTGCCGACGCGCCCTTGCGCCGGCGCTGTTCTCCTTGAAGACGACACGCTGAACTATGAAAAAACTCACCATCGGCTTAATCGGTAACCCGAACTCCGGCAAAACCACGCTGTTCAACCAGCTGACCGGCGCACGCCAACGGGTCGGCAACTGGGCGGGCGTGACGGTCGAACGCAAAGAAGGCCATTTCACGACCCCGCAGTCCGACGTGCGGCTGGTCGATTTGCCGGGCACCTATTCCCTGACCACCATTTCAGAGCAAACCTCGCTCGATGAGCAGATCGCCTGCCACTACATTTTGAGCGGCGACGCCGATCTGCTGATCAACGTGGTCGACGCCTCCAACCTGGAGCGCAACCTCTATCTGACGCTGCAGCTGCTGGAGCTGGGCATTCCCTGCATCGTGGCGCTGAACATGCTCGACATCGCCACAAGCCAGCATATCGATATCGACGTCGCCGCGCTGTCGGCGCGCCTCGGCTGCCCGGTGGTGCCGATGGTCTCCACCCGCGCCGACGGCATCGGCGTGCTGAAACAGATGATCGACAATCACCACATCAACGAACAGCAGGCGCTGGTGAACTATCCGCCGCGGTTGCTGAAAGAGGTCGCCACGCTGAGCGACGCCATGCCGCAAACGCTGCCGGCAGTACAGCGCCGCTGGCTGGCGCTGCAGATGCTGGAAGGCGACATCTACAGCCACCGGCTGGCCGGCCCCGCCGTCGCACTGCTGCCTGCAGCCACCCAGGCGTTGCAACAGCAGCAGCAAGAAGACCCGGCGCTGGTGATCGCCGACGCGCGCTACCAGTCTATCGCCGCCCTGTGCGACGCGGTCAGCAACTCGCAGCAGGCGATGCCCAACCGCCTGACCGAGATGCTGGATAAAGTGATCCTCAACCGCTGGCTGGGCGTGCCGATCTTCCTGCTGGTGATGTACCTGATGTTCCTGCTGGCGATCAACATCGGTGGCGCGCTGCAGCCGATCTTCGATATCGGCTCGGCGGCGATCTTCATTCAGGGCATTCAGTGGCTCGGCTACACCCTGCACTTCCCCGACTGGCTGACCGTTTTCCTGGCGCAGGGCATCGGCGGTGGTATCAACACCGTGCTGCCGCTGGTGCCACAGATCGGCATGATGTACCTGTTCCTGTCCTTCCTGGAGGATTCCGGCTACATGGCGCGCGCGGCGTTCGTGATGGACCGTCTGATGCAGGCGCTCGGGCTGCCGGGCAAATCCTTCGTGCCGCTGATCGTCGGCTTCGGCTGTAACGTGCCGTCCATCATGGGTGCCCGGACGCTGGACGCCCAGCGTGAGCGCTTGATCACCATCATGATGGCGCCGTTCATGTCATGCGGTGCCCGTCTGGCGATCTTTGCGGTGTTCGCCGCCGCCTTCTTCGGCCAGGACGGCGCCGGGGTGGTGTTCTCGCTGTACATGCTCGGCATTGCGGTGGCGATCCTCACCGGTCTGGTGCTCAAATACACCATCATGCGTGGCGAGGCCTCGCCGTTCGTGATGGAGCTGCCGGTCTACCACGTGCCGCACCTGAAAAGCCTGCTGCTGCAAACCTGGCAGCGGCTGAAAGGCTTCGTGCTGCGCGCCGGTAAGGTGATCGTGGTGGCCAGCATGTTCATCGGCGGCCTGAACAGCTTCTCGTTCAGCGGCAAGACGGTCGACAATATCAACGACTCCGCGCTGGCCTCGGTCTCCAAGGTGTTGACGCCGCTGCTGCAGCCGATGGGCGTCCACAGCGATAACTGGCAGGCCACCGTCGGTCTGGTGACCGGCGCGATGGCGAAAGAAGTGGTGGTCGGCACGCTGAACACGCTGTACACCGCCGAGCACATCAACAAAGAGGCGTTCGACGCCGCCAACTTCAACCTGCTCAATGAGCTGGGCGGCGCGCTGAACGAAACCTGGGACGGCCTGAAAAACACCTTCAGCCTGAGCGTGCTCTCCAACCCAATCGAAGCCAGCAAGGGCGACGGCGAGATGGGTGTCGGCTCGATGGGCGTAATGAGCAGCAAATTCGGCTCCGGTATCTCCGCTTACAGCTACCTGATCTTCGTGCTGCTGTATGTGCCTTGCGTCTCGGTGATGGGCGCCATCGCTCGTGAATCGAGCCGCGGCTGGATGACCTTCTCTATTCTGTGGGGGCTGAACGTAGCCTACTCGCTGGCGACGCTGTTCTACCAGGTGGCCACCTTCAACCAACACCCACAGTACAGCCTGACGGCGATCCTGGTGGTGTTGGCGGTGAACCTGCTGGTGCTGTTCGGCCTGCGCCGGGCGCGCAGCCGCGTTACGGTGCGCCTGGGCAACGCTACGCCGGCGGCCTGTTGCCAGGGCGCCAAGGGGAGCTGTCACTGATGGCCGGGCTGCTGCAGGTGCGCGATGCGCTGGCGCTGCTTGGCAGCGCTCAGGCACAGCAGCTCAGCCAATCGCTGGCGACGCCGCTGCCGTTGGTGCAGGCGATGCTGGACCGTTTGGCGGCGATGGGAAAAGTAGAGCGTATCGAACAGGATGACGGCGCCTGTCTGAGCGGCAGTTGCAAAGGCTGCCCGCAGGGCCAGGGGTGCAGCACGGTTTTCTACCGGCTGAAGGCCTAACGATCAGGGGCGCCGCAGCGGCGCCCCTTGCCGTTGAAGGCTTATTGCTTGTCTTTGTAAACTTCAGCGATGGCGCTGAATTTACCGTGCTCGCGGCCTGCCAGGATCACGTAGTATTGACCGCCCTTTTCGTCCGCCAGTTTGGACAGCTCATCCTTGGCATCCATCGGCGAGGTGGTCTGCGCCGTGGTGGTCACGGTGCCGATCTTCTCGTATTTACCCGGGTTCTTATCCAGATCTTCCTTGGTCAGCAGGGTTGCCGCCATGGAGCCGAAAGACACCGAACCCAGCACTGCCGCTGCAATAATCATCTTCAATGATTTCATGACACTAACCTCTCAATGGATAATTTATCTGTTATGAAAGCCGTCAAGAATCCATGCGTAGTACAGCAGGCTGCCGCGACATCCTCAGGCCTCGTTGCTTTCCCTGACGGGGCCTGTTTCCCAGAGACGAAACGCCAAAATGAAAAGCGCCGCACGCGGTCTTTTCATTTTGCAGCCAACGCATTGACTCACTAAGTATCGAACAGCTTTGTCTTTTATCCACCCAGCGGCGTTTTTTTTCGCGCCCTATCGTGCGTTTTACCGCCGCATTCAATGTGCTGCAATAAACGCTTCGATCATCGTCACAAATTCGTCGGGATGAGAGATAAACGGCGCATGGGCGGCTTTGGCCACGACCTGCGACGTAGAATTCGGCCAGGCCGCGTCGAGCAGCTCGGCGACCTTGCGCGGCACCAGACCGTCCAGATAGCCGTAAATACGCAGTAGCGGCAGCTCCAGCGCGGCCAACGGCGCACGCAGATCGGCGGTGCGCAGGATCTCCAGCCCGCCGTTCAACACCTCGACGCTCGGCGTCGGCTGGTTGAGCACCACCGCTTTCAGCTGGCGCGCATCCTGACGCGCGCTCTCGGTGCCCAGCGTCTGCAACGCCAGAAAACGCTCGACGGTGCGCTGGAAATCCAGGCTCAGCTGGTGCTGAAAACCGCTCAGCACGTCCGGGCGGATCCCCGGCCACTCATCGCGGGCGGCAAAGCAAGGCGAAGAGGCCACGGTGATCAAGCCCTTGAGCCGCTCAGGTTGCATCAACGCCGCCTGGCTGGCCACCAGCCCGCCGAGCGACCAGCCTAGCCACCAGGCCTGCGACGGGGCGGCCGCCAGCACAATTTCCGTCATCTGCTCCAGCGACAGGGCGCCGAACCCCTGGCTGCGGCCGTATCCCGGCAGATCGACCAGGTGCAGGCGAAAATGCGGCGCCAGTCGCGCCTGAATGCAACTCCACACTTCGGCGTTCAATCCCCAGCCGTGCAGCAGCACAAGATCGCGTTCGCCTTCACCTATTGTTTGCCAGTACAGCGCTGTCATTGGTTATTGTCCTTTCATGCTTATCCGTCTCGGAGGCTCTATGCTATCAATCCGCAGCCGCTGTTGGCTATGCCGACAGCCGTTGAGCCTGATGCGTCATGGCATCTGCAGCTGCTGCCTGCGCCATCTGCCGGCCAGCCCCCCGTGTTGCCCGCGCTGCGGGTTGCCCGCCGGGGAGACGCAAACGCCCTGCGGCCGCTGCCTGCAACGGCCGCCGCCCTGGCAACGGCTGGTGTTCGTCGGCGACTACGTTGCGCCCCTCAGCCAACTGGTAAAGAGGTTCAAGTTTCACCGCGCGCCCGAGCTGGCCCCGGCGTTGGCGCGCATGATGCTGTTGCGCTGGCAGCAGGCGCGCAGAGAGCAGTATCTGAACAGACCCGACCTGATTTTAGCGGTACCCTTGCATGCATCACGCTGCTGGCGCCGCGGCTATAACCAGAGCGATCTGCTGGCCCGGCCGCTGGCGCGCTGGCTGGGCTGCCCCTATCGGCCCGCCGCCTTGCGCCGGGTACGCAAGACCGCCCTGCAACAGCGGCTGAGCGCCGGAGCACGCAGGCGCAATCTGCAGCGCGCGTTCGTCTGCACCGTCTCGGTCGCCGGCCGGCATATCGCCCTGGTGGATGACGTGGTGACCACCGGCAGCACCGTCGCGGAGATCGCGGCGCTGCTGCGGCGGCAAGGCGCCGCCTCGGTGCAGATCTGGTGCGTTTGCCGCACGTTGTAGTGCCACGGCAATGGGCGTATTATAACCGACTATAGAAGTCAACTATTGAGCTAATGCTATGATCCGTATAACAGATGCTGCACAGGAACACTTTGCCAAACTGCTGGCAAATCAAGAAGAAGGCACCCAAATCCGCGTATTCGTGATCAACCCGGGCACGCCGACGGCCGAATGCGGTGTCTCTTATTGCCCGCCGGACGCGGTAGAAGCGACGGATACCGAACTGAAGTTCGACAAACTGTCCGCCTATGTCGATGAGCTGAGCGCGCCGTATCTGGAAGACGCCGAAATCGACTTCGTGACCGACCAGCTGGGTTCTCAGCTGACGCTGAAGGCGCCGAACGCCAAAATGCGCAAGGTCGATGACAACGCGCCGCTGATGGAGCGCGTGGAATACGTGCTGCAGTCGCAGATCAACCCACAGCTGGCGGGCCACGGCGGCCGCGTGACGCTGATGGAGATCACCGACGACAACATGGCGATCCTGCAGTTCGGCGGCGGTTGCAACGGCTGTTCGATGGTCGACGTCACGCTGAAAGAAGGCATCGAGAAAGAGCTGCTGCAGAAGTTCCCGGAGCTGAAGGGCGTGCGTGATTTGACCGAGCACCAGCGCGGCGAGCACTCTTACTACTGATACCCGGCGCTCGCGCCACGGTAGATAACACAATGCCGGAAGGGGGAACCCGTTCCGGCATTGTCGTTTTTAGCCCACCGACACCTTGCGCCGCCGTTTGTCCAAATCCTTCAGCAGCCGGTTTATCCGCGGATCGGCGAACATCTCCTCCAGCGTTTGGGTCAGCTTGCGCCGCCAGTTAGGGTACTGGTCACTGGTGCCGGGAATATTGACCGGATTGGCCATGTCCAGCCAGTCTTCCGGCTGCAGGCCGAGCAGGGCGCTGGCGCTGTCGGCGACATAACGCTGCAGGCCGCGGTTAAGCAGCGGGCTCATGCCGAGCAGCGCCGCCCTCTTGCCCACCTTCTGCGGCACGCAGCCATAGCGATGCAACCCGTCCAGCAGCCCTTGCTTGGCGCGTTCCCGATCGGCGAACAGCGCCCGCAGGATCTCCGCGTCCGGATAGAGCCCCAGTCGGTTGCCCAGCGTCAGATCGCCGCTTTGCCAATAGCCGCGCAACGTCGGCAGATCGTGGGTAGTGATGGTCGCCATCGCCTGCACCGGATAGGCCTGCGGCGCGCGGAAATGGTGTTCACCGTCGCTTTCGAAATACAGCACTTTGTAGGAATAGACGCCGCTGTCGCGCAGCTTGCCGACGATCTCTACCGGCACGGTGCCGAGATCCTCGCCGATCACCATGCAACGGTGGCGCTGGCTTTCCAGCGCCAGCACCGCCAGCAGATCGTCCACCGGGTATTTGACGTAGGCGCCGCGATCGGCGGTTTCGCCATAAGGGATCCACCACAGCCGCAGCAGCGCCATGACGTGATCGATACGCAGCGCGCCGCAGCTGCTCATGTTGGCGCGCAAAAGATCGATGAACGGCTGATAACCGCGCGCCGCCATCACGTGCGGATCCATCGGCGGCAGGCCCCAGTTTTGCCCCAGCGGCCCCAGGATGTCCGGCGGTGCGCCGACCGACGCTTTCAGGCAGTACAGCTCGCGGTCGCACCAGGTTTCCGCCCCGCCTTCCGCCACCCCGACCGCCAGATCGCGATACAGACCAATCGGCATCTGCTGCTGCCGGCTCTGCTCAAAACACTGCGCAAACTGCGTGGCCGCCAGCCATTGCAGCCACAGGTAAAAGCGGACCGCGTCCTGATGTTCGTCGCAGAACTGCCGCACCGCTTCGCTCTGCCCCCGCCGATAGCCCTCGGGCCAGGCCGGCCATCCCCACTGGCTGGCGTCTTTGGCCGCCAGGTGGGCATGCAGTGCGTCGAACGCCGCCTGCTGATACAGGCTGTCGCCGCCCTCAGTCACGAACCGTTCGAACGCCTGACGCTGCGCGTCGTTCGGCTTGCGCGCCTGAAACAGCGGGAACGTCAGCTTCAGCGCCGCCAGCTTCAGCTGCATCACGGCGGTGTAATCCACCCACTCCGCGGCGCGCGCCTTGGCCAGCTGCTTCTGCGTCGCCGGCTTCTGCCACCAGCGCTGCGCTGCGTCGCTGCGCTGGAAATCCTCCACCGCGTTGACGTCGATATACGCCAGATTCAGCCAGCGGCGCGACGAGGGGCTGTAAGGGCTGGCGCTCTCCGGGTTGGCCGGATACAGCGCATGGATCGGATTGAGACCGACGAAGGCACCGCCGCGCTCCCCCACCTGCTCCACCATCAGACGCAGATCGCCGAAATCGCCGATGCCCCAGTTGCGATCGGAACGCAGCGTATACAGCTGAACGCAGGCGCCCCACAGTTTCTTGCCGGTCAGCAAGGCGTCCGGCTCGAAGCAGCGCCTCGGCGCGACGATCACTCGGCATGGCCACTGCCGTGCGCCCTGGCTCAGCGTCAATTGGTGATACCCCGCCGGCAGGTCGCCGGGCAGCGTCAGGGTCTTGCGCGCGCCGACGCGCCCCTGCAGGCATTCGCCGTCTTCACGCTGCAGCACCCACAGGTAGTCGCCTTCGCCCGCCGGGGTCAGCGCCAGCGGCGCGCCCTGATAGAACACCTTAACCGCCGGCAACGGCGATGCCGCCCCTTCCTGCGCGGCATCGGCCCGGTTCATGGCCGCCAGCAGCTTGCGCTTGGTCTCCGGCTCAATCGCCTGCCGCTTGCCGTGGGCATTGATGAAATCGGCAGCGATCCCCGCCTGCGCTGCCGCCTGATCGATACGCTTACGATCCATTCGCTCTCCTTAACGTTTGGCTTGCCAGATGCGCTGCTGGTAATCGCGAATCGAGCGATCCGAGCTGAACATGCCGACGCGCGCAGTGTTAAGGATAGTCCGCCGCGTCCATTCGTCCCGGTCGCGGTACAGTTCGTCGACCCGGCGCTGCGCCTGGCAGTACGAGGCGAAGTCCGCCAGCACCAGATAGGGATCGCCGCCTTCCAGCAGGCTGTGCAGCATCATGTCGAACGCGTGCTTGTCGCCGTGGCTGAACGCGCCGCTCGCCAGCTCGTCCAAAATCGCCTTCAGGTGCTTGTCTTTCTTGCGGTAGCTGAGCGGATCGTAGCCCTTCGCCAGTATCGCCTTCACCTGCTCCACGGTATTGCCGAAGATAAAGATATTGTCTTCGCCCACCTGCTCGGCGATTTCGACGTTGGCGCCGTCCAGCGTGCCGACCGTCAGCGCGCCGTTCAGCGCCAGCTTCATGTTGCCGGTGCCGGAGGCCTCTTTACCGGCGGTGGAGATCTGCTCGGAGATATCCGCCGCCGGGATCATCAGTTCGGCCACCGACACGCGGTAGTCGGGAATGAACGCCACTTTCAGGCGATCTTTCACCAACGGATCGTTATTGATCTTCTCGGCCGCCTGGTTGATCGCGTAAATGATGTTTTTCGCCAGGTAGTAGCCCGGCGCCGCCTTGGCGCCGAACAGGAAGACGCGCGGCACGATGTCCAGATTCGGGTTGTCGCGCAGCTGGCGATACAGCGACAGGATGTGTAGCAGGTTCAGGTGCTGGCGTTTGTACTCGTGCAGACGCTTGATCTGCACGTCGAAAATCGCGTCCGGATCGAGCGTCAACCCCATCACGCCGTGCACGTAATGGGCTAGCGCCACCTTGTTGTCGCGTTTGATCTGCTGATAACGCTGGCGGAACGCCGCGTCGTCGGCGAATTTTTCCAGCCCGCGCAACGCGTCGAGATCGTTCGCCCATTCCACCTTCAGCGTCTCGTCGATCAGGCCCGACAGCGCCGGGTTGCACTGTTTCAACCAGCGACGCGGCGTGATGCCGTTGGTGACGTTATGGAATTTGTTCGGCCACAGCTGGTGATATTCCGGGAACAGATCCTTCACCACCAGATCCGAGTGCAGCTGAGCCACGCCGTTGACTGCAAAGCCGCTGACCACGCACAGGTTGGCCATGCGCACCTGCTTGTTGTGATGCACCGCCAGTTTGGCCCACACCGCCTCGTCGCCCGGCCAGTGCTTATCCACCTGCTTTTTGAACCTGGCGTTGATCTGTTTGATGATGGAGAAATGGCGCGGCAGCAGGCTGCGCACCAGTTTTTCATCCCAGCACTCCAGCGCTTCCGGCATCAGGGTGTGGTTGGTATAGGCGAAGGTGTTGCTGGTGATCGCCCAGGCCGCCTCCCACTCCAGCTGGTGTTCGTCCAGCAGAATGCGCAGCATTTCCGGAATGGCGATGGTCGGGTGGGTGTCGTTCAGCTGGATCACTTCGTACTTCGGCAGCTCTTCAATCTTGCGGCCGGCCTGATGGTGCTTGCGCAAAATGTCCGCCACCGAGCAGGCGCACTGGAAATACTGCTGCATCAGGCGCAGGCGCTTGCCGGCCTGATGGTTGTCGTTCGGGTAGAGCACCTTGGTCAGCTTGTCGGCTTCTACGCCCTGCTTCTCCGCCTGCAGGAATTTGCCGTCGTTGAAATCGCTCAGGTTGAACGGATGCTGATGGGTCGCCTGCCACAGGCGCAGCGGCTGCGCCACGCCGTTGCGATACCCCAGCACCGGCAGATCCCAGGCTTCGCCGCGCAGGGTGAAGGCCGGGCGCCACAGTTCGCGGCCGTCGGCCTGCTTTTCCAGCTTGCCGCCGATGCCCACGTCCACCGCCAGCGCGGCGTTGTGGCGGAACCACGGGTAGCTCTCGCGCTGCCAGTTATCCGGCGCCTCTTGCTGCTGCCCGCCCTGGAACGACTGGCGGAACAGCCCGTACTGGTAGTTCAGCCCATAGCCGGTGGCCGGTTGCTCCACCGTCGCCATCGAGTCGAGGAAACAGGCCGCCAGGCGCCCCAGCCCGCCGTTGCCCAGCGCCGGATCGGTTTCCTGCTCCAGCAAATCCGCCAGCTTGACGTTCTGCTCCGCCAGCGCCTGCTCGACGGTGTCGTACCAGCCCAGGTTGATCAGGTTGTTCGCCGTCAGCCGGCCGATCAGAAACTCCATCGAGATGTAGTTCACGTGGCGCAGCGGTTTGGCGCTTTTGCGCGGCGCCGGCTGCGCGGCCAACTGCTCGGCCAGCGCCGCACTGACGGCTTCCCACCATTGATGCTGCGTCATCTGCTGTGCGGAACTGAGGCCGAACCGTTGCCACTGGCGGGCAAGCGCCGCCAGAAAAGCATCCTTCTTGAGCGTAGGCTGTGACATAAGGAAAACTCTCTATCCAGTAAGTGGGTCAAATTGCCGCTATCGTGCCGGTGAGAAAGCCTGACGGCATCATCCCGCCTGGGGATTAGCTGGGGAGGAGGATTGGGGCGTAGCTGGAATTGTGATCTCAGGCACTTTTTGACTCCCTTGCAACGATGCAAAAAAGCCCGCCAACGCGTGCGGCGAGCACTGAGAACGTTAACCATGACGTTAGCACAAGTATTCGCACTGCTGAAGTTTTGTCCATGGCCGGAAATGCGATCTGCAACCGCATCGCCGCGCGCCGGCGCCAAACGTAAAAAAGTGTGATCGATAGCAACTTAACTCCAAGCCGATGCGGAAGCTTGTTGCAATACGTTTAGGGTTGGCAGAAGTTAGGGGGAGCTATTAATTACGAACCATAAAATAATTAGCGCCACTCCAATCCCGGCGGGAACCGCGATTTATACCCTGGAATACTATGCTGATCCCATCAAAACTGAGCCGCCCGGTACGGCTGCAAAATACCGTGATCCGCGATCGCCTGCTGGCCAAACTGGCCAGCGCGGGCAACTATCGCCTGACACTGGTCAATTGCCCGGCGGGATACGGGAAAACCACGCTGATCGCCCAATGGGCGGCCGGCAAGGCCGATCTGGGCTGGTATTCCCTGGATGAGAGCGACAACCAGCCGGAGCGCTTCGCCAGCTACCTGATCGCCGCGCTGCAGCAGGCCAGCGGCGGCCGCTGCGTCAAGAGCGAGGCACTGAGCCAGAAGCATCAGTACGCCAGCCTGTCGGCGCTGTTCGCCCAGCTGTTTATCGAGCTGGCCGACTGGCACCAGCCGCTGTACCTGGTGATCGACGACTACCACCTGATCACCAACGACGCCATCCACGAAGCCATGCGCTTTTTCCTGCGCCATCAGCCGGAAAACCTGACGCTGATCCTGCTCTCGCGCACCCTGCCGCCGCTCGGCATCGCCAATCTGCGGGTGCGCGATCAGCTGCTGGAAATGGGTACGCAGCAGCTGGCGTTTACCCATCAGGAAGCCAAACAGTTCTTCGACTGCCGCCTGGCGGCGCCGATGGAGCAGCAGGACAGCAGCCGCCTGTGCGACGAAGTCGAAGGCTGGGCCACCGCGCTGCAGCTGATCGCGCTGTCGGCCCGCCAGTCCGCCTCGTCGGCCCAGCTGTCGGCCAAGCGCCTGGCGGGGCTGAACGCCAGTCACCTGTCCGACTACCTGGTGGACGAAGTGCTGGATCACGTCGATGCCGATGCGCGCGCCTTCCTGCTGCGCTGTTCGGTGCTGCGCTCGATGAACGACGCGCTGATCGTGCGGCTGACCGGTGAAGACAACGGCCAGCAGCGGCTGGAGGAGCTGGAGCGTCAGGGGCTGTTTATCCACCGCATGGACGACACCGGCGAATGGTTCAACTTCCACCCGCTGTTCGCCTCTTTCCTGCGCCAGCGTTGCCAGTGGGAACTGGCGCTGGAGCTGCCGGGGTTGCACCGCGCCGCCGCCGAAGGCTGGCTGGCGCTGGGATATCCGGCAGAGGCCATTCACCATGCGCTGGCGGCCAGCGACGTCAGCATGCTGCGCGATATCCTGCTGCAACACGCCTGGTCGCTGTTCCACCACAGCGAACTGGCCTTGCTGGAAGAGTGCCTCAACGCGCTGCCCTATGAGCGCCTGATCCAGAATCCCAAGCTGGCGCTGCTGCAGGCCTGGCTGGCGCAGAGCCAGCACCGCTACGGCGAGGTCAACACCCTGCTGGAGCGTGCCGAGCGCACCATGCGCGAACAGAAAATCGAGATAGACCAAACGCTGCACGCTGAGTTCGACGCCCTGCGCGCCCAGGTGGCGATCAACGCCGGCAAACCGGAAGAGGCCGAACGGTTGGCGACCGAAGCGTTGAAATTCCTGCCGCTGTCCAGCTATTACAGCCGCATCGTCGCCACCTCGGTGACCGGCGAAGTGCACCACTGCAAGGGCGAGCTGGCGCGCGCGCTGCCGATGATGCAGCAAACCGAGCAGATGGCGCGTCGCCATCAGGCCAACCATTACGCGCTCTGGGCGCTGCTGCAGCAGAGCGAAATCCTCATCGCCCAGGGCTTCCTGCAGGCCGCTTACGAAACCCAGGACAAGGCGTTCGAACTGATCCGCGAACAGCATCTGGAACAGCTGCCAATGCACGAATTCCTGCTGCGCATTCGCGCGCAGATCCTGTGGTCGTGGTCGCGGCTGGACGAGGCGGAAGACGCGGCGCGCACCGGGCTGAAAATCCTGGCGAACTACCAACCGCAGCAGCAGCTGCAGTGCATCGCCATGTTGGCCAAATGCTCGCTGGCGCGCGGCGATCTGGACAACGCCAATACCCATCTGCAGCGCTGCGAAACCCTGCTGCACGGCGCCCACTATCATCGCGACTGGCTGACCAACACCGACAAGTCTCGGGTGATCCACTGGCAGATGACCGGCGACACCGCCGCCGCCGCCCAGTGGCTGCGCCACACCGAAAAACCCGGTATGGCGGATAACCACTTCACGCAGGGCCAGTGGCGCAACATCGCGCGGGTGCAGATTCTGCTCGGCCAGTATGACGAGGCCGGCGTGGTGCTGGATGAACTGAACGAGAACGCCCGCCGGCTGCGGCTGGTGAGCGATCTCAACCGCAACCTGCTGCTCAGCAACCAGCTGTACTGGCTGCAAGAGCGCAAGGGCGAAGCACAGCAGGCGTTGATCGAAGCGCTGTCGCTGGCCAACCGCACCGGCTTTATCAGCCATTTCGTCATCGAGGGCGAAGCGATGGCGCAGCAGCTGCGCCAGCTGATCCAACTCAACACGCTGCCGGAGCTGGAACAGCATCGTGCCCAGCGCATCCTGCGCGACATTAACCAGCATCATCGGCACAAGTTCGCGCATTTTGACGAAAACTTCGTCGATAAGCTGCTGACCCATCCGCAGGTGCCGGAGCTGATCCGCACCAGCCCGCTCACCCAGCGCGAATGGCAGGTGCTGGGGCTGATCTATTCCGGCTACAGCAACGACCAGATCGCCGGCGAGCTGGACGTGGCGGCCACCACCATCAAGACGCACATCCGCAACCTGTACCAGAAGCTCGGCGTGGCCCATCGCCAGGAAGCGGTGCAGCAGGCGCAGCAGCTGTTGAAGATGATGGGGTACGGCGCCTGAGAGTCAGCGCTGGCCGTAATAGGCGCCGGCGCCATGTTTGCGGCTGAAATGCTTTTCCAGCAGATAGTCATCGATCCGCCTTAGGCCGGGGTTAATACCCCGGCTGATCCACGCCATTTTCGCCACCGCCTCCAACACCACGGCGTTATGCACCGCCTCATCCGGCGTCCTTCCCCAACTAAACGGGCCATGCTGATACGCCAGGATACCGGGAATGTGCAACGGTTCACGCCCTTTCAGGGTTTCGATAATAACCCGACCGGTGTTCAGCTCATATTCCCGCGCCACCTCTTCTGCCGTCAGCCCGCGGGTACAAGGAATATCGCCGGAAAAATAGTCGGCGTGGGTGGTGCCGAGCACCGGTATCGCTTCCCCTGCCTGCGCCCAGGCGGTGGCATGGGTGGAGTGCGTATGCACCACACCGCCGAGTTGAGGGAATGCCCGGTACAGCGCCAAATGCGTCGGCGTATCGGACGAAGGCCGCAGTTGCCCCTCAACAACCTCACCTCGCGCATTCACCACCACCATATCCTCAGCCCGCATCGTTTCATAAGGTACGCCGCTGGGTTTGATCACCACCAGCCCACTGGCCCGATCGATGCCGCTGACATTGCCCCAGGTATAGGTCACCAGCCCGTGCTCAGGCAAGGCCATATTGGCTCGGTACACCTGACTTTTCAGTTGCTCCAGCATGCTACCTCCTTATTTCCAACCCGGCCTCGACCATGCGTTCAACCACCCAGGCACGCGCCTCCCGCACCGCCCGCAGCGGATCGTTCGCTTTCTCGCTCCACATCTCGAGCAGATAGGGACCACGATAGCCGCTCGCAAGCAACGTTTCGAAACAGCGTACGAAATCCACTACGCCCTCGCCAAACGGTACATTCTTAAACTCCCCCGGCCGCGTATCCTTAACGTGTACCGCCACGATATGTCCGCGCCCGGCCATGAGCTCCATCGGCACATCGTTGTCCCAGGCAGACAAGTTGCCGATATCCGGGTACAGCTGAAACCACGGGTTATTCAGGTAGTGGGCATAGCCCAGCGCCTTGCTGATCGAGTTCATCAGCGGATAGTCCATGATTTCCATCGCCAGCATGACCTGTGCACGACTAGCCATCTCTACCGCCTGCACCAATCCGGCGCGGAAACGGGTGCGGGTCTGCGCAGTAGACTGCTGGTAATAAACGTCATACCCGGCCAGTTGGATCACCCGGATGCCGGTATCCTGCGCCAGCCGAATAGCTTTTCGCACGATCTCCAGTCCCCGGTCGCGCGTCGTGTCGTCTTCACTGCCCAACGGAAAACGCCGGTGGGCGCTGAGGCATAAAGAAGGCACGCGCACACCGCTCGCCGCAACGGCGCTAACCAACGCGAGCCGCTGTTCAACGCTCCAGTCCAGCCGCGCCAGGCGGCCGTCGCTTTCATCGATCGACATTTCAACGAAATCGAATCCCAACTCACCCGCCAGTTGCAGGCGCGTCAGCCAATCCTCGCCCGGCGGCAACGCTTTCTCATAGATGCCCAACGGCACGGATTTGTGCAACATAACCGCTCCTCAGCCCCACCGCTGGGCGATGACACGTTTAAATTCCCGCGCCGCCGCGACCGGATCGGCGGCATCACGAATGCTGCGCCCGGCGATAAAGACATGGATGGGAATACCTTGGAACAGAGGCAAATCCTCCAGCGCCAGTCCGCCGGTGACCGTCACCTTAAAACCCATCTCGCTCAGGCGACGAACCGCGCGGATATCGTCATCGCTCCAGGATACCCCCGCCGCCTGCGCGTCACGGCTGCGGTGATACACCACCTGACCAATTCCCGCTTCACGCCACGCCTGCGCCTGTTCCCAGGTCCAGAATCCCGTCAGTTCTATCTGCACGTCACCACCGAACTCATGTGCCACCTGCAGCGCGCCCTTGGCCGTATTGATATCGGCGCAGCAGATCACCGTGATCCAATCGGCATGCGCCTCGAAGCACATTCGCGCCAAAATCTGACCCGCATCGGCGATTTTTGCGTCCGCCAACACGATGCGATCCGGATACAGCGCTTTTAAATCGCGTACGGCTCGCACGCCTTCCGCCACGCACAAAATAGTGCCGACTTCGATGATGTCGACTTCGGCCGCGATCAGGCGAGTCGTGTCATAAGCCGCAGCCATGGACAGATTATCCAGCGCCACCTGCAACATCGGTAAATGCGTGTTCATTGGTTGTCTCCTTCAATTCGCCGCCGCCGTAGACGTTTTGTCGATCAACGCCAATACCTCGCTCGCGTGGCGACAGGCCCGCAAGCGATCGAAATTCGCCTCATCTTCAAACAGGTTCACCACTTGCATGATCCCCACCTCCTGATGCGTTTTGGCGTCCACCGCCGCCATGGTGATCAAGATGTCTATCGGATCGTTGTCCTCATCGCCGAAACACACCGGCGTCTTCAGGGTGACTAAGGCGAAGCCGGTTTTCAGCACCCCTTCCTCCGGCCGGCCGTGCGGCATCGCCAGGCCCGGCGCCAGCACGAAGTAAGGGCCGTGCCGTTCGACGCCGGCCAAAATGGCGTCGAAATAGCGGGGTTCCACCACGCCGGCGGCCACCAGCAGATCGACTCCCAGCCGCACCGCCTGGCGCCAGTCGGCAGCCTCCGCCTGCAGTTGGATAGCGTTATTCTGCGCCAACGAATCGCTCAGCTTCATGACTCGCTCCTCACAGCTTCAAATCTTGCGGAAAATGCGCGCCGATGACGTCCATCAGCTTCGGGCCGAAGTCCGCCGCCGAGAGCATATTGCGCACCCCGACCACGTATTTGTTGCCGCTGACGACGATTTCATCCGCGACATGGGTGGAAGCAATGATGATGTCAGCCCCATTCAACTCGGATTTGTATTCCCCCACCGCACAGCTGTTGACCGAATGATCCACGCCTTGCTGCGTTAAAAATTGGTCGACTTTCATTTTCATGATCATGGAACTGCCTTGTCCGCAACCGCATACCGCCAGGATTCGTACCGTCATAATCTGCACTCCTATTAACGTGACGCCGATTCAACCGATTGTTTTTCAGCATCTTCTTCCGCACGCAGGGTGCGTCCGGCGAAGAACATGTACAGCAGGGCGATAACGATCACCACGCCCATAAACCACAGGCCCAGACTCAGCCCTTGCATCAGTGGCGGCGCCAGAATCGACCAGTCCGCCATGCCCATCCAGGCACTTAGCCCAGTCAGTTTGATGGCCCACACGCAGCCGAAGATCTCTATCATTCCCATCACCAGACAGATCTTCATCGCCGCGCGCCAGCCACCAAAGTGGTTAGCGAATACGCCGATGGTGGCGTTAGAAAAGAACATGGGAATGAAACCGGGAATAATCATGATGGAAGAGCCAAGCGCTAACAGTATGCCGACGGCGATCAGTTGACCGATGGTGCCCCACATAAAACCCCACACCACGGCGTTGGGCGCGAAGCTATAAATGGCGGCACAGTCGATGGCCAGTACCGCGCCGGGGATCAGACGTTGGGAAATGCCGTTAAAGGCCTCGGTCAATTCGGCGACGAACATGCGCACGCCCTGCACGATGATGAAAATCGCCACCGCGAACATCAGCCCGGTTTGCAGGATATAGATGCTCCAGTGAGTTTTACCGGCCATCGCCTGCAGAGTGTCCAAGCCGAACGAGCACAGAATGATGCCGAAAAACAGCGTCATCACGATGGCGGTGGACACGATGTTGTCATGGAAAATGTTCAGCCATCCGGGCAGCTTCAGATCTTCTACGCTGTCCTCTTTTTTACCGAGATACGGTGCGGCCTTGTATGCCAGCCACGAAGCGAACTGCTGTTGGTGCCCAATGGAGAAACCGCTGTTTTCCGTTACCGCCTGCGTCGGTTTGAACATCATGTTGGAGGTGATGCCCCAGTACAGTGAAGCCAAGAGCGCACTGCACAATACCGTCGTCCACATGCCGTAACCCAGAATGTAGAAAAATACCGCGATCAGCCCAACCTGCTGAAACATGATGTGGCCAGTGAGCATAATGGTGCGGATGCCGGTGATGCGCCTCAACAACACGTAGAGTATGTTCAGCGCCAATGCCAGCAAGACCGCGTAGCCGACCCAACTATAGGCGTCCCCCATACGTTCGATGGTGGCCATCATCGAGGCATAGGTGTCCGAAATCGCCCCGTTGATGCCGTATACCTCGGACAACTTCGCCACAACGGGTTTGAACGTGCCGGTCAGGATGCCGGAGCCGGCCTGCAATAACATGAAACCGATAATGGTTTTGATCGTGCCTTTGATAATGACCGCCGCGCTTTTGCGCAGCAACGTGTAACCCAACAGCGTAACCAACCCCAACAGCAGCGGTGCATTGGTCATCACCTGGTTAAAAAAGACGGTGAATATGGTGTAAAGAGTTTCCATACGGCTCTCCCGAAAAGGTTGGCATGCAGGTAACGCCTTCACCATACCAATCACAATAAATCACAAAAAGATCATAAATGATTATTTGTGAACAACCTCGCAAGTTAAAAATCAATTCCACTAACATTCAATGAATTAGACGACTCACACTTTATTACCTATTGAATTTAATAGCAGTTAATCAAACGAAAAGGAGAGAAAACGCCGGCGCAGCGCGTAAATTCTGCGGCGTTTACGTGTATTTCGATCGTTGTCAGTTGAAAAAAACGGTGCTAGATTCGATCAAAACAAATCACATAAAATCTTTAAATGATTATTTGTGATTTTATTATCACCACCAACGAGGAAAGACCCATGAGTAAAGTCAACGACATCACCCGCGAGTCCTGGATATTGAACACCTTTCCCGAATGGGGCACCTGGCTGAACGAAGAGATAGAGCAGGAGAACGTCGCGCCCGGTACTTTCGCCATGTGGTGGCTGGGCTGCACCGGCATCTGGCTCAAGTCCGAAGAAGGCGCCAACCTGTGCGTCGATTTCTGGTGCGGCACCGGCAAGCAGAGTCACGGCAACCCGCTGATGAAAACCGGCCACCAAATGCAACGCATGGCCGGGGTGCGTAAACTGCAACCGAACCTGCGCACCACCCCATTCGTGCTCGATCCGTTCGCCATTACCCAGCTCGACGCCGTGTTGGCCACGCACGATCACAACGATCATATCGATGTGAACGTCGCGGCGGCAGTGTTGCAGAACTGCGCCCCCACCGTCCCGTTTATCGGGCCGCAAAGCTGCGTAGATATCTGGATCGGCTGGGGCGTGCCGCCGGAGCGCTGCATCACCGTCAAACCTGGCGACGTGATAAAAATCAAAGACATTGAAATTCATGCGCTGGACGCCTTCGATCGCACGGCACTCATCACATTGCCGGTGGAACAAAAAGCGGCGGGCGTTCTGCCGGACGGCATGGACCTGCGGGCGGTCAACTACCTGTTCAAAACGCCGGGCGGCAACCTTTATCACAGCGGCGATTCCCACTACTCCAACTATTACGCCAAGCACGGCAACGATCATCAGATCGATGTCGCCCTCGGTTCCTACGGCGAGAACCCGCGCGGCATTACTGACAAGATGACCAGCGCAGACATCTTGCGCATGGCGGAATCGCTGAACGCCAAGGTCGTTATCCCCTTCCACCACGATATTTGGTCTAATTTCCAGGCAGATCCGCAGGAGATCCGCGTGTTGTGGGATATGAAAAAGGACCGGCTCAAGTACGGTTTCAAACCGTTTATCTGGCAGGTTGGCGGCAAGTTCATCTGGCCGCAGGACAAAGACAATCTGGAATATCACTACCCGCGCGGGTTCGATGATTGTTTCATCCAGGAACCCGACCTGCCCTTCAAGTCTTTCTTGTAATCAATCGGTGTTGCATACGGATGCGCGCTTTTGAACGGCAATGATTCAAATCGTCAAACGGCGCGCATATAATCGAAGGCAACGACGTTTTTTCTCTCCACGGAGCCCGCATGACAGAGTCCCAACGCCACAACGCTATTCTCGATCTCTTGCAGCGCAAGGGGCAAATCTCCGTGGCGGACGTCATCGCGGCGTTTGACATCTCTCCGGCCACCGCGCGCCGGGACATCAACAAGCTGAATGAAATCGGCAAATTGCGCAAAGTACGCAACGGCGCCGAAGCCACGCAAACTCCGCGCCCGGCCTGGACGCCGCTCAATATCCACCAAACCCAGCACCTCGATGAAAAAATGCGCATCGCGGCAGCGGCGGCACAGCTCTGTCAGCCGGGTGAAAGCGTGGTGATCAACTGCGGCTCCACCGCATTTCTGTTGGGCCGTGAAATTTGCGGCAAGCCGGTTCAGGTGATCACCAATTATCTACCGCTGGCCAATTACCTGATCGATCAGGAACACGACAGCGTGGTGATCATGGGAGGCCAGTACAACAAAACCCAGTCGATTACTCTGGCGCCTCAGGAAGGCGACGCAACCCTGTACGCCGGGCACTGGATGTTCACCAGCGGTATCGGCCTCACCGCTGACGGTTTGTATAAAACCGATATGCTGACCGCGATGGCAGAACAGAAGATGCTCAACTATGTCGGTAAACTGGTGGTGCTGGTCGACAGCAGCAAAGTCGGCCAACGCGCCGGCATGCTGTTCAGCCGCACCGAGCAAATTGCCATGGTGATCACTGGCCGGGCCGCCGATCCCGCCATCGTTGAGCAACTGCGTCAGCAAGGCGTTGAAGTGCTGCTGGTGTGACAAAACCACAACCTTACTCTGGTCTTAAACGCCGCAGAGTTGGTTACAATAGCGGCGTCCCCCAATTACGAGGCAGTCAGCAGTATGGAACAGTTCGAAGCGATCAACGTTGAGCAGGCGTACACCCGCTGGAAAGAGGGCAGCGCCGCCCTGGTCGACATCCGCGATCCGCAAAGTTTTGAAGCCGGGCATACGCCGGGCGCCTTTCACCTCACCAACGCCACCCTGTCGGCCTTTATGCAACAAAACGACTTCGAGCGGCCGGTGATGGTGATGTGCTACCACGGCAACAGCAGCCGCAGCGCGGCGCAGTACCTGCTGCACCAGGGGTTCGACGCGGTCTACAGCATCGACGGCGGCTTCGAGGCCTGGGCCCGCCAGTATCCGCAAGACGTGGAAACCTCTGCCTGATCCCCGCCGCCCGCCATGCGTCGGCGGGCTTCCCCTTCATTTTTGTGCGCGTTTTCGCTGGTTTTTCGCAGATCCGTTTGCCAGCGCTCAGGATTTCGACGTTATAATCGGCCGTCAGGGTCGCCGGCGAGCAAGCCGCGGCCAAAATCATTCACTTACGACGGAAGAGCAATGGTTAGAGTAATCGCCATATCCAACCCGCGCCTGGCGCTGGCCTTTGTCGACTATATGGCGACCCAGGGCATCCGGCTTGAGCTGCGCAACAGCGGCGAGGCGGCAGAAATCTGGCTGGCCGACGACGGCCACCTCGAACAGGTGCAACACGAGCTGCAGCAGTTTCTGGTCGATCCGCTCAACCGCCGTTATCAGGCCGCCAGCTGGCAGACCGGCCATACCGACGCCGGCCTGCACTATCAGAGCGAATCCTACCTGCACACCCTGCGCAGCAAGGCCGGGCCGCTGACGCTCGGCGTGATGGTGCTGTGCATCGCGGTCTACATCCTGATGCAGGTGCTGGGCGACAACACCGTGATGTACTGGCTCTCCTGGCCGCAGGACAGCAGCCAATACACGCAGCTGTGGCGCTGGGTCAGCCATGCGTTCCTGCATTTCTCCCTGCTGCATATCCTGTTTAACCTGATGTGGTGGTGGTATCTCGGCGGCCAGATGGAAAAACGCCTCGGCGCCGGCAAGCTGTTCGTGCTGGCGGTGGTGTCGGCCTTCTTCAGCGGCTGGGCGCAATCGCTGTTCAGCGGCGCGCTGTTCGGCGGGCTGTCGGGCGTGGTCTATGCGCTGATGGGCTATGTGTGGCTGACGGGCGAACGGGCGCCGGAGCGCGGCATGATGCTGCCGCGCGGGCTGATGGTGTTCTCGGTGCTGTGGCTGGTGGCCGGATATTTCGATATTTTAGGAATGTCGATCGCCAACGCGGCACACGTAGCCGGTTTAGTGTTAGGGTTATTGATGGCATTTTGGGATACGCGTCATCGCGCACACAACGAACAATAACAGCCGGGAGCTGTGCCCAGCGGGCACAGCGGGCGTTTTAGGGGATTATCGTGAAGCAAACACAGCGTCATGACGCAATTATCGAGCTGGTGCGCCTGCAGGGTTACGTCAGCACGGAAGAGCTGGTGGAACATTTTGACGTCAGCCCGCAAACGATTCGCCGCGATTTGAATGACCTGGCCGACCAGAACAAGATCCAGCGTCACCACGGCGGCGCGGCGCTGCCTTCCAGCTCGGTCAACGCTGCCTATAACGATCGCAAGGTGATGTGGTCGGAAGAGAAAGCCCGCATCGCGCAGCGCGTCGCCAGCCAGATCCCGGACGGCGCCACGCTGTTCATCGATATCGGCACCACGCCGGAAGCGGTGGCCCATGCGCTGATGAACCACAAGAACCTGCGCGTGGTCACCAACAACCTCAACGTCGCCACCCTGCTGACCGCCAAGGAAGACTTCCGCCTGATCCTGGCCGGCGGCGAAGTGCGCACCCGCGACGGCGGCATCATGGGCGAAGCCACCCTGGACTTTATCTCTCAATTCCGCCTCGATTACGGCATTCTCGGCATCAGCGGCATCGATATGGACGGCTCGCTGCTCGAATTCGACTATCACGAAGTGCGCACCAAACGCGCGATTATCGAAAATTCCCGCTGCGTGATGCTGGTCACCGACCACTCCAAATTCGGCCGCAACGCCATGGTCAACCTGGGTAACATGAATCTGATCGACTACCTGTTTACCGACCAGTTGCCGCCGCCGAGCGTGATGAAAATCATCGAGCAGTACGACGTGCAGCTGGAGCTGTGCTGATCCGCTGTTAACCTGCGGGGCGCGCCGCCGCCCCGTTTCCTCCCCCCCGCCCTCTTCATCGACAGCCGTTTGCGCGCTCGCGCCATATCCACATCATTTATGTGACTATCATCACCAAACTGTTACCTCTATCACGCCTAAATGTTTTTGTTTGGTTAAGTCTTGGCTTGCTTGTTGGTTTTTGATTACAATCATGAGCGAAAACGAACATGAAAGAGCTATTTCGAACATCTGGAGGAAGATGACGTGGAAACCAAAGACTTGATCGTTATCGGTGGCGGCATCAACGGTGCCGGCATCGCGGCGGATGCTGCCGGGCGCGGGCTGTCGGTACTGCTACTGGAAGCGCAAGACTTGGCCTGTGCTACGTCTTCCGCCAGTTCCAAACTGATCCACGGTGGCCTGCGCTACCTGGAACACTACGAATTCCGTCTGGTGAGCGAAGCGCTGGCCGAGCGTGAAGTGCTGCTGAAGCTGGCGCCGCACATCGCGTTTCCGATGCGTTTCCGCCTGCCGCACCAGCCGCACCTGCGTCCGGCCTGGATGATCCGTATCGGCCTGTTCCTGTACGATCACCTGGGCAAACGCACCAGCCTGCCGGGCAGCAAGGGCTTGCGCTTTGGACCAGAGTCGGTGCTGAAGCCTGAACTGAAGCGCGGTTTCGAATATTCCGACTGCTGGGTCGACGATGCTCGCCTGGTGGTGCTGAACGCGCAGGAAGTGGAAAAACGCGGCGGCGAAGTGCGCACCCGCACCAAAGTGACCCGCGCATGGCGTGAAAATGGCCTGTGGATGGTGGAAGCGGTCGATATCGACAGCGGCAAAACCTTCACCTGGCGCGCCAAAGGCCTGGTGAACGCCACCGGCCCGTGGGTGAAAAACTTCTTCGACGACGGCCTGAAGCTGAAATCGCCTTACGGCATCCGCCTGATCAAAGGCAGCCACATCGTGGTGCCGCGCGTGCACGATCAGCCGCAGTCTTACATTCTGCAGAACGAAGACCACCGCATCGTGTTCGTGATCCCGTGGAATGACGAGTTCTCCATCATCGGCACCACCGACGTGGAGTACAAAGGCGATCCGAAGGACGTGAAGATCGACGAGAACGAAATCGCTTATCTGCTGAAAGTGTACAACGATCACTTCAAGAAGCAGCTGGGCCGCGACGACATCGTCTGGACATACTCCGGCGTGCGTCCGCTGTGCGACGACGAATCCGATTCGCCGCAGGCGATCACCCGCGATTACACGCTGGACGTGCACGACGAGCAAGGCAAGGCGCCGCTGCTGTCGGTCTTCGGCGGCAAGCTGACCACCTACCGCAAGCTGGCCGAGCACGCGATGGAAAAACTGGCCCACTACTACCCAAGCTGCGGCCCGGCGTGGACCAAAAACGCCACGCTGCCGGGCGGTGACATCGGCGGCGATCGCGACGACTACGCAGCCAAACTGCGCCGTGCACACGGCTGGCTGCCGGAAGCCCTGGCGCGCCGCTATGCCCGCACCTACGGCAGCCAGAGCGAGCTGATCCTGGCCGGCGCCAACGGCCTCGGCGATCTGGGCGAAGATTTCGGCCACGGTCTGTATGAAGCCGAACTGCGCTACCTGACCGACAAAGAGTGGGTCGTAGAGCTGGACGACGCCATCTGGCGCCGCACCAAGCTGGGTATGTGGCTGGACGACGCGCAGCAGGCGCGGGTGAAAGCCTGGCTGGCGGAACACGCGAAAACGAAAGCGCTGTCTCTGGCTTCCTGAGCCGCAGCGTAACGAAAAAGGGCCGGTTATCCGGCCCTTTTCTTTGCGCTTTCTCTTCCGTCTTACAGTTTCACCGGCTGAATGTGCCAGATTTCGTCCGCGTATTCCTGGATGGTGCGATCGGAGGAGAAGTAGCCCATGTTGGCGATATTCAGCACCGCGCGCCGCGTCCACTCGTCCTGATTGAGATACACCTCGTCCACCTTGTCCTGCGTATCCACGTAGCTGCGATAATCCGCCAGCAGCTGGTAGTGATCCCCCAGGTTCACCAACGAGTCGAACAGGTTGCTGTAGCGCTTCGGTTCGTCCGGGCTGAACACGCCGGTGGCGATCTGCGTCAGCGCCTGATGCAGCTCGGGATCCTGCTCGTAGTATTGATGCGGGTTGTAACCGTTGCGGCGCAGTTCCTCCACCTGTTCGGCGGTATTGCCGAAGATAAAGATGTTCTCCTCCCCCACGTGCTCGCGCATCTCGACGTTGGCGCCGTCCAGCGTACCGATGGTAAGCGCGCCGTTCAGCGCAAACTTCATGTTGCTGGTGCCTGAGGCTTCGGTGCCCGCCAGCGAGATCTGTTCCGACAGATCCGCCGCCGGGATAATGATCTGCGCCAGGCTGACGCCGTAGTTCGGAATGAACACCACCTTCAGCTGGGTATGCACGCGCGGATCGTTGTTGATCACTTTGGCCACGTCGTTGATCAAGCGGATGATCTGCTTGGCGGCATAGTAGGCCGAGGCCGCCTTGCCGGCGAAGATCACCACCCGCGGCACACGCTCGATCTCCGGATCGTCCAGCAGGCGGTTATACAGCGTGATGACGTGCAACACGTTGAGCAGCTGCCGTTTGTACTCGTGGATGCGCTTGATCTGCACGTCGAACAGCGCATCCGGGTTAACCACCACGTTGAGCGTTTTGGCGATGTACAGCGCCAGTCGCTCCTTGTTCTGCCGCTTGGCGCGCTGCACCGCCTGCAGGAAACTCGGGTAATCGACGTTGGCTTTGATCTCGCTCAGCTGGCTGAGATCGGTGCGCCAGGTTTGCCCGATGCAGTCGTCCAGCACCGCCGCCAGCGGCGGGTTGGCCAGCGCCAGCCAACGGCGCGGCGTCACCCCGTTGGTTTTGTTGCAGAAGCGATTGGGGAACAGCCGGGCGAAGTCGGCGAACAGCGACTGCACCATCAGCTCGGAATGCAGGGCGGAAACGCCGTTGACCTTGTGGCTGGCCACCACTGCCAGCCACGCCATGCGCACCCGGCGGCCGTTGGTTTCATCGATGATCGAGACCCGCGCCAGCAGGTCGTTGTCGCCCGGCGCCACTTCCTGCACCATCTTGAGGAAGTGATCGTTGATTTCGAAAATCAGCTGCAGATGGCGCGGCAAGATGCGCCCTATCATGTCCAACGGCCAGGTTTCCAGCGCCTCGCTCATCAGCGTGTGGTTGGTGTAGGAAAACACCTGCTCCACCACTTCCCAGGCGTCGAGCCACTTGAATTTGTGCTCGTCGATCAGCCGGTGCATCAGTTCGGGAATCGACAGCACCGGGTGAGTGTCGTTAAGGTGAATGGCGATCTTGTCCGCCAGGTTGTCGAAGGTTTTGTGCATCAGCCAATGGCGGTTGAGGATGTCCTGCACCGTGGCCGACACCAGGAAATACTCCTGCCGCAGCCGCAGCTCGCGCCCGGAGGAGGTCGAGTCGTCCGGATACAGCACGCGCGACACGTTCTCCGAGTGGTTTTTATCCTCCACCGCGGCGAAATAATCGCCCTGGTTGAACTTGCCGAGGTTGATCTCGTTACTGGCCTGCGCGCTCCACAGCCGCAGGGTGTTGGTGGCGTCGGTGTCGAAGCCGGGGATCACCTGATCGTAGGCGATGGCCACGATCTCTTCGGTTTCCAGCCAGCGCGCCTTGGCGCCCTCCTGCTGCACGCGGCCGCCGAAGCGCACCTTGTAGCGGGTGTTGTGGCGCGGAAACTCCCACGGATTGCCGTACTCCAGCCAATAGTCCGGCGATTCCATCTGCTGGCCGTTGACGATGTTTTGCTTGAACATGCCGTACTCGTAGCGAATGCCGTAGCCGCGCCCCGGCAGCGCCAGCGTCGCCAGCGAATCGAGGAAGCAGGCCGCCAGGCGCCCCAGACCGCCGTTGCCGAGGCCAGGGTCGTTCTCTTCTTCCAGCAGTTCACCCAGGCTCAACCCCATTTCGTTCAGTGCGTTGTCGATGTCCTGATAGATGCCCATCGACAGCAGCGCGTTCGACAGGGTGCGGCCGATCAGGAACTCCATCGACAGGTAATACACCTGCCGCACGTCCTGCGACAGCTGGGCGCGGTTGGAGCGCAGCCAGCGTTCAACCATGCGATCGCGCACCGCGAACAGCACGGCGTTCAGCCAGTCGTGCCGGTTGGCGATGGCCGGATCCTTGCCGACGATAAACATCAGCTTATAGGCGATGGAGTGTTTCAGCGCTTCCACACTGACCGTAGGTGAGGTGTAACTAAACGGTGAAGTCATGGCTTTTTGATCCCTTTTAGGGAGCCCAGCCATTCGCCGCGGAATAGCTGGCCCCGCTGAACATGGACGCGGTACGCCGCGCCCCGACAATCAACCCAAACGGCTGCCCGCCGCGCGTCAACCCAAGACGCGAAACGCGGGCTACAAACGTTGATAAAGCGACAGATACTCTTTCGCCGCCACCGGCCAGCCGAAGTCCACGCTCATGGCGTGACGCTGAACGTGGCGCCAGTGTTTCGGCCGGCTCCACAGCACCATGGCGCGGCGGATGGCGTTGCCCAGCGCGACGGCATCGCAATCGTCGAACACGAAGCCGCTGGCGGTGCCGTCGGCCAGATTTTCCAGCGCGCAGTCCACCACCGTGTCTGCCAGCCCGCCGGTGCGGCGCACCAGCGGCAGCGTGCCGTATTTCAGGCCGTAGAGCTGCGTCAGGCCGCAGGGCTCGAAGCGGCTCGGCACCAGAATCACGTCGGCGCCGCCGATGATGCGGTGGGAGAAGGACTCGTGATAGCCGATCTGCACCCCAACCTGCTCGGGATAGTCGGCGGCGGCGGCCAGAAACGCCTGTTGCAGCACCGCGTCGCCGGCGCCCAGCAGCGCCAGCTGCCCGCCCTGCGCCAGCAGCTCAGGCAATGCCTGCAGCACCAGGTCCAGACCTTTTTGGCTGGTCAAGCGGCTCACTACCGCGAACACCGGCAGCGATTCGTCCACCTTCAGCCCCATGGCCTTTTGCAGATGCAGCTTGTTTTTGACCTTGCTTTTCAGATCGTCGGCGTCGTAGCGGGTACTCAGCCGCGGGTCGTGGGCCGGATCCCAAATCTTGTCGTCCACCCCGTTGAGGATGCCGCTCAGTCTGCCCTGCCGCTGCCGTTCCTGCAGCAGCCCCTCCATGCCATAGCCGAACTCCGGCCGGGTGATCTCGCGCGCATAGGTCGGGCTGACGGCGGTCACGTGGTCGGCATAAAACAGCCCGGCCTTGAGGAACGACATCTGGCCGTAGAACTCCAGGCCATAAACGTCATAAAACGACGCCGGCAGCCACAGCTCGGTCACATGATGGGCGGAGAACAGCCCCTGATAGGCCAGGTTGTGCACCGTGAACACCGAGCGCGCCGGGTGGCCGTTGGCGGCCAGATAGGCGCAGCTCAGGCCGGCGTGCCAGTCGTGGGCGTGCACCAGCTGCGGGCGCCAGTAGCGATCCAGCCCCTTGGCCAGCTCGCAGGCCATCCAGCCCAGCAGCGCAAAGCGGCGATGGTTGTCGGGGTAGGCGTACATGGATTGGTCGTGGTACGGGCTGCCCGGCCGGTCATACAGCCAGGGCGCATCGATGAGATAGATGCCCACGCCATGGTAGGTGCCGTAACGCAGGCCCACCCGGCCGGCGAACGAGTCGATTTCCGCCACCAGCACGGTGTCCGGAATGCCGTTGCGTACGTCAGGGAAAGCGGGCAATAGCACCCGAACATCGGCGCCTTCGGCGATTTGCGCCGCCGGCAGTGCGCCAACCACGTCTGCGAGTCCGCCCGTTTTCAGCAGGGGGAACATTTCAGAACATACGTGTAAGACCTGCATTATCACTCCTGAAAGTCGGCCGAAGGCCTCTGGATAAGAAATAAAGCAGGCTTGCCGCTGTTATGTTTGCCGCGTTGCGCAAGCCATCGAACCGTTCATCAGGCGGCAGGCTATCGTTCTGCCGCCCACGTTAACTCACAATTTTGACAACATTTCGCGCGTCACCAGCACGATGCCGCCTTCCGAGCGATAAAAGCGCTTGCTGTCCTCATCGGCGTTTTCCCCGATCACCATGCCCTCCGGAATGTGGCAGGCGCGGTCGATGATGCAGCGCCGCAGGCGGCAGGAACGGCCGACGTTCACGTCCGGCAACAATACGGTAGAGTCGATGGTACAGAACGAGTTCACTCGCACGCGCGGGAACAGCACCGAATGCACCACCACCGACCCGGACACGATGCAACCGCCGGACACCAGCGAGTTCATGGTCATGCCGTGGCTGCCGGAGCGATCCTGCACGAACTTGGCCGGCGGCAGCGGCTCCATGTGGGTGCGGATCGGCCAGGCGCGGTCGTACATGTCCAGCTCCGGCGTTACCGACGCCAGATCGAGGTTGGCGCGCCAGTAGGCGTCCAGCGTGCCCACGTCGCGCCAGTACGGCGGCAGATCGGGGTTGGAGGTCACGCAGGACAAGGTAAACGGATGCGCCCACGCCGCCTGTTGCGCGGTGATTTTCGGGATCAGATCCTTGCCGAAATCGTGGCTGGAGCCGGGGGTCGACATATCCTCTTCCAGCAGCTGGAACAGGTAGGCGGCATTAAAAATATAGATGCCCATGCTGGCCAGCGACATATCCGGGTTGCCCGGCATCGCCGGCGGATCGGCGGGTTTCTCCAGGAACTCGATAATGCGGTCGCTTTCATCCACCTTCATCACGCCGAATTCGCCGGCTTCGCTGCGCGGCACCGGCAGGCAGGCCACGGTGCACTGGGCCCCCTTCTCGACGTGGTCGATCAGCATGCGCGAGTAATCCATCTTGTAGATATGGTCGCCCGCCAGGATCACCACGTATTCGGCCTCATAGCGGCGGATGATGTCCAGGTTCTGGTAGACCGCGTCGGCGGTGCCTTTGTACCAATGTTCGGTGCTGAGGCGTTGCTGGGCCGGCAGCAGGTCGACGAACTCGTTCATCTCTTCGTTGAGGAACGACCAGCCGCGCTGAATGTGCTGCACCAGCGTGTGCGACTGGTATTGGGTGATCACGCCGATGCGGCGGATGCCGGAGTTCAGGCAGTTCGACAGGGCGAAATCGATGATGCGGAATTTGCCGCCAAAGTGGACGGCGGGCTTGGCGCGGGTGGAGGTCAAATCTTTCAGGCGCGAGCCGCGGCCGCCGGCCAGGATCAGCGCTACGGATTTAATCGGCAGCTGGCGCGCCAACATCAGGGGGTCTTTATTTTCAAACCTAACCATAGCGGACTCCTTTTATTATTTCCGTACCAGAACGCAAAGCGAGCGCGCGTCCTGGTGCCAGGCGGGTAACACCGCCCGTGAGTCTTCCTGAGTGAACGGAGCGACAACCTGCCAATCGCCTTCCGGCAACCTCATCTCCACCGTTTGCGGCGTGGCGTTAACCAGCAGCAGCCAGCGCTGCGACAGCAGGATCTGCATAAGCAGATCGCCTTGCTCCCACTGCTGCGCGTCGAGCGCCTGCCCTTGTGCGTTCAGCCACTGCACGCTGCCGTCGTCCTGCTGCCACCAGCGGTCCTGTTGCAACGCGGGGATCCGGCGGCGCAGCGCGATCAGCGCCGCGACGTAATCGGTCAGCGCGTCATCCGCCGTGGACCAGTCGAGCCAGGTGGTGGCGTTGTCCTGACAATAGGCGTTGTTGTTCCCCTGCTGGCTGTGTCCCTGTTCATCGCCGGCCAGCAGCATCGGCGTTCCCTGGGACAGCAACAGCGTGGCGAGCATCGCCCGCTGGCTGGCCCTGCGGCGTTGCACAATGGCGTCGTCGGCGACCAGGCCTTCCACGCCGTGGTTGTTGCTGAAATTACGATCGCTGCCGTCGCGGTTGCCTTCGCCGTTCGGCTGATTGTGTTTCTCGTTGAAGCTGACCACGTCCTGCAGGGTAAAACCGTCATGGGCGGTCAGCATGTTGACGGTGGCGTAAGGCGTTCGCCCGCGCTGGTTGTACACATCGCTGGAGGCGGCAAAACGCCGGGCGAACTGGCCGAGCGACACGCCGCTCTGCAGCCAGAAACGGCGCATGTCGTCGCGGTAATGGTCGTTCCATTCGGCGAAGCGGCCGGGAAACGCCCCCACCTGATAGCCGCCGGGGCCAACGTCCCAGGGTTCGGCTATCAGCTTGCAGCGCGACAGCACATCGTCCGCCAGCATCGCCTGGAACAGCGGCGCATCGCGATCGAACCCCGGCGTGCGGCCGAGCACGCTGCCCAGATCGAAGCGGAAGCCGTCGACGTGGCACTCCCGCACCCAAAAATGCAGGCAGTCCATCACCCAGGCCACGCCCTGCGGCTGATCGAGCCGCAGGGTATTGCCGCAGCCGGTGTCGTTGACGTAGTCCCCTTCCGGCGTCAGCCAGTAGTAGTTCTGGTTGTCGATGCCGCTCAGCGACAGCATCGGCCCGTCCATATCCAGCTCGGCGCTGTGGTTGAACACCACGTCGAGGATCACCTCGATGCCGGCTTGATGCAGCGCCTTGACCGCATCGCGAAATTCGTTCAGCGGCGTGCCGTCGGTGCTCAGGCTGGCGTAGCGGTTGTCCGGCGCATAGGGCGCCAGCACGTTATAGCCCCAGTAGTTGATCAGCCCCAGCCGCTGCAGACGCGGTTCGGAGGTATGTTGCTGCACCGGCAGCAGTTCCAGCGCGGTGATGCCGAGGCGTTTGAAGTGGGCGATCATCACCGGGTGCCCCAGCGCGGCGAAGCTGCCGCGCAGCGCCGGCGGGATCTTCGGGTGCAGCAGCGTCAGGCCGCGTACGTGCGCTTCGTAAATCACCGTCTGCCCCCAGGGCGTGGCGGGCGGGCGATCGTCCTGCCAGTCATAGCATTGGTCCACCACCACGCATTTCGGCATCAGCTCGGCGCTGTCGTGCGGATCCGGCCGATCGTAACCGCCGTGCAGGTGCGGGTGGTCCGCCACCGGCCCTTCCACCGCGCGCGCGGCCGGATCGAGCGCCAGCTTGTTGGGGTTGAACCGCTGTCCGTTCGCCGGGTCGAACGGGCCGTAGACCCGGTAACCGTAACGTTGTCCCGGCTTGCCGCCCGGCAAATAGCCATGCCAGATATCGCCGCTGCGCGCCGGCAGCGGCAGGCGCACCTCACGCTGCTGGCCGTCGAACAGGCACAGCTCCACCCGCTCGGCGTGCGCCGAGTACAGGGTAAAATTGATGCCTTCGCCGTCGTAATGCGCGCCCAGCGGCGCGGCGAGGCCGGCCGTCAGCTCCGTCATGGCGCCTCCCGCAGCAGATAAATGGTCGCCAGCGGCGGCAGCGTCACGCAGATGGAAAAGTCGCGGCCGTGGCTGCCGACCGCTTCGGAAGAGACCCGCCCCTGATTGCCGGCGTTGCTGCCGTGATAGTGGTGCGAATCGGTATTGAGGATCTCGCGATAGTCGCCGGCGCGGGAGAGGCCGATGCGGTAGCGGTAGCGCGGCACCGGGGTAAAGTTGCTGATGGCGATCAGCTCATTGCCCTGCGAATCGTAGCGCGCGAACGCGAACACCGAGTTGTCGTGATCGTCGACCACCAGCCACTCGAAGCCGTCCGGGCGATAGTCACGCTCATACAGCGGCGCCTGCTGCCGGTAGCAGTGGTTCAGATCGCGCACCAGCCGCTGCACGCCGTTGTGCCAGTTATCCAGCCCTTCCAACAAATGCCAATCGAGGCTGGTATCGAAATTCCACTCGCGCCCCTGCGCAAACTCGCAGCCCATAAACAGCAGCTTTTTGCCCGGATGCGCCCACATAAACCCGTAGTAGGCGCGCAGGTTGGCGAACTTTTGCCAGGCGTCGCCCGGCATGCGGTCGAGGATCGATTTTTTGCCGTGCACCACTTCATCGTGCGAGATCGGCAGCACGAAGTTCTCGGTATAGGCATACAGCATGCCGAAGGTCATCTGGTTGTGGTGATACTTACGGTGCACCGGATCGCACTTCATGTAATTGAGCGTGTCGTGCATCCAGCCGAGGTTCCATTTGTAGTGGAACCCCAGACCGTTGGCGTCCGGCGGCAGGGTGACGCCGGGGTAGTCGGTGGACTCCTCCGCCAACGTCACCGCGCCCGGCTGCGCCTGGCCGATAGTCTGGTTGGTATAACGCAGGAAGGCGATCGCCTCCAGGTTCTCGTTGCCGCCGTAGTAATTCGGCACCCACTCGCCGTCGGCGCGGCTGTAGTCGCGATAGATCATCGACGCTACCGCATCGACCCGCAGCGCGTCGATGCCGAAGCGCTCCAGCCAATACAGCGCGTTGCCCGCCAGGTAGTTGCGCACCTCGTGGCGGCCGTAGTTGTAGATCAGCGTATTCCAGTCCTGATGGAAGCCCTCGCGCGGATCGGCGTATTCGTACAGCGCCGTGCCGTCGAAGTTTGCCAGGCCGTAGGCGTCGCTCGGGAAGTGCCCCGGCACCCAGTCGAGGATCACGTTGATGCCCGCCTCATGCGCCGCCGCCACGAACGCCCTGAAATCGGCCGGCGTGCCGAAGCGCCGGGTCGGCGCATACAGCCCCAGCGGCTGGTAGCCCCAGCTGCCGTCGAACGGGTGCTCGTTGATCGGCAGCAGCTCGATATGGGTGAATCCCATGTCCTTCACATAGTCGATAAGCTGCACCGCCAGCTCGCCGTAGCTGAGCCAGAAGTGGTTGTCGGTGTGGCGACGCCATGAGCCGAGATGCACCTCGTAGATAGCGATCGGCTGGTCAAAATCGTTGGCGCGGCGGCGCGCCTGCGTCGACGGCACCACCTCCGGCAGCGGCGCCACCAGCGAGGCGGTGTCCGGGCGCATCTGCGCCTCGAAGGCGTAAGGATCGGCTTTCAGCTGGGTATTGCCGTAGCAATCGACGATTTCATATTTGTACAGCTGGCCGGCCCGCACGCCGGGCAGGAACAGCTCCCAGATGCCGTTTTCACGCCGCAAACGCATCGGATGGCGGCGGCCGTCCCAGAAGTTGAACTCCCCCACCACCGAGACGCGCTGGGCGTTAGGCGCCCAAACGGCAAAGCTGACGCCGTCGACGCCATCCAGCGTGGCGAGGTGAGCCCCCAGGCGTTCATAGGGGCGCAGGTGCGTGCCCTCGGCCAGCAGCCAGCTGTCGATGTCCTGCAGCAGCGGGCCGAACCGGTAGGGATCGTCGACAGTCTGTTGGTGATCGCGCCAGCTGACCTGCAGCTGATAGCGGAAAGGATTTTTGCGCCGCGGCACCACGGCGCTGAAGAAGCCGCGCGGATCGTCGCAGTTCAGCTGCGCCAACCGCCGGCCGGTTTGCTGCTCAATCAGCCAAACCTCGGTGGCGTCCGGCAGCAGCGCACGCACCTGCAGACCGTTATCGGTCGCATGCATGCCAAGCAGAGCAAAGGGATCGGCGTAATGGCCGGAGATGATCTGATCAATCACGTCACGATCGGGAAGTACAGGCATAGTCTTCTTCCTTAGATTAACAGCATGATCTAAGCACGGCTTGTTGGTTATTCCTTGGCCGTTTTGGTCATCATGCAATGCATTCGGACTCTAAAGCGTGATTGCGGTCGGTTATTGACCAATCTTTACTCTGCCGACCTGAATTTCGCTCTTTATGCTTATTTTTTGAAATATTTCAGTCATGGTGAAAAATTGTTCGCCCATGCGTTAAGCATAGCCAATGTCTGTTAAAAACTGCTCAGCATTGCTCAGGAAAATTCTTCATTAAGAAAACTGCCAGCCCGCCGGCTTCTGCATGCGGCGGCCGACGAGGAGATATGCGGGGTGGAGCCCGGTGAAACGAGGCTTGCGGTGACGTTGCCCGGCGCGGTGCGCGGCGAACAAAAAAGCGGAAAATGAGGCTTTAGGGGGCTGAAATCAGCCAGCCCCCCAGGAAGTGCGGGTTTACAACAGGATACGCAGCATGCGGCGCAGCGGCTCGGCCGCGCCCCACAGCAGCTGGTCGCCCACGGTGAACGCCGACAGGTACTCCGGCCCCATATTCAGCTTGCGCAGACGGCCGACCGGCGTATTCAGCGTACCGGTCACCGCCGCCGGCGTCAGTTCGCGCATGGTCAGCTCACGGTCGTTCGGGATCACGCGCACCCAGTCGTTGTGCGTCGCCAGCATCTGCTCGATTTCCGGCAGCGACACGTCTTTTTTCAGCTTCAGGGTGAACGCCTGGCTGTGGCAGCGCAGCGCGCCGACGCGCACGCACAAACCATCGACCGGGATCACGCTGCCGGTGTTCAGAATCTTGTTGGTTTCCGCCTGACCTTTCCACTCTTCACGGCTCTGGCCGTTGTCGAGCTGCTTGTCGATCCACGGGATCAGGCTGCCGGCCAACGGCACGCCGAAGTTATCGGTCGGCAGTTTGCCGCTGCGAGTGGCCTCGGTCACCTTGCGCTCGATATCCAGAATGGCGGAGGCCGGGTCCTGCAGTTCCTTCGCCACGTCGGCGTGCAGCATGCCCATCTGGGTCAGCAGTTCGCGCATGTGGCGCGCGCCGCCGCCGGAGGCCGCCTGGTAGGTGGCGACCGACGCCCACTCCACCAGATCGTTGGCGAACAGACCGCCGAGCGACATCAGCATCAGGCTGACGGTGCAGTTGCCGCCGACGAAGGTTTTGATGCCTTTGTCCAGGCCCTGCTGAATCACCGCGTGGTTGACCGGATCCAGGATGATGATGGCATCGTCCTGCATGCGCAGCGAAGAGGCCGCGTCGATCCAATAACCCTGCCAACCGCTGGCGCGCAGCTTAGGATACACTTCGTTGGTATAATCGCCGCCCTGACAGGTAATAATGATATCGAGCGCGCTCAGCGCGTCGATGTCATACGCATCCTGCAGCGTGCCCTGCTGGCCGCCGAAGGCCGGCGCGGCAGAACCGTGCTGCGAGGTGGAGAAAAAGACCGGGCGAATGGCGTCGAAATCGCGCTCTTCCGTCATGCGTTGCATGAGAACCGAGCCGACCATTCCGCGCCAACCGATGAAACCAACGTTTTTCATAATATCTGTTTCCCGCCCGGATAAGGGCTATGTAGGTGATAACGAGTTGTGTGCAATATCTCCTCACCTTACAAAATGTCGGCGCGGGCGCAAAGTGAATTTATTCGATGGCTGAGGATTTCTCAGCAATCCTTCTTATAGGCAAGGACGCGGCCGGAAAGGCCGAGGCGTTTTCCCGATCACGAGGTCACCATGACAGAGATGATTTCCGCTACGGTATTGCTGTTTTTAATTATGGATCCGCTGGGCAATCTGCCGATTTTCATGTCGGTGCTCAAGCACCTGGAGCCGCGCAGGCGCCGGGTGGTGCTGATCCGCGAGCTGCTGATCGCCCTGCTGCTGATGCTGATTTTCCTGTTCGCCGGCGAGAAAATTCTGGCGTTCCTCAACCTGCGCACCGAAACCGTCTCCATTTCCGGCGGCATCATTCTGTTTCTGATCGCCATCAAGATGATTTTCCCGTCTCAGGAGGGCAACAGTTCGGGGCTGTCCGCCGGCGAAGAGCCTTTCCTGGTGCCGCTGGCGATCCCGCTGGTGGCCGGGCCGTCGATTCTGGCAGCGCTGATGCTGCTGTCGCACCAGTATCCGCATCAGCTGCCCCATCTGGTGGCGGCGCTGTTGATCGCCTGGGGTCTCTCTGCGGCCATTTTGCTGATGTCGAACCTGTTCCTGCGCCTGCTGGGCAGCAAAGGCGTCAGCGCGCTGGAGCGGTTGATGGGGCTGATTCTGGTGATGCTGTCGACCCAGATGTTCCTGGACGGCGTGCGGGCTTACATGAAGCTGTAGGCGCCTGACGGCGCCGACGACGGCCCGCGCTTAGCGGGCGGTGATACGGTTGATGCAGGCGAGCGTGTCGGCGACCACGCCGTCCAGCGGCTGGTTGATGTCGATCGCCTGCACATCCGGCTCCTGCTCGCCCGGCTCTTCCAGCGTGGCGAACTGCGAAACCAGCATCTGCGGTTTGAAGAAGTGGCCTTTGCGCTGCTTCAGGCGCTCCTCAATCACCGTTTTATCCCCTTTCAGGTAGAGGAAATGCAGGTTGCGATTGCCTTCGCGCAGGCGGTCGCGATAGCTTTTTTTCAGCGCCGAACACACCAGCAGCGACACCGGATTGGTACGTTGCATGGCGAAGATGGCGTCGTTGAGCGCAGCCAGCCACGGAGCGCGATCGTTGTCGTCCAGTGCATGCCCGGCGGCCATTTTGTTGATGTTGGCGCGCGGGTGCAGGTAATCGCCGTCCAGCATGGCGGCATCGGCTTCCCGGGCGACGGCGCTGGCCACGGCGGATTTACCGCTGCCGGACACCCCCATCAGGATAAATACGTGATTCTGCGGATTACTCATTGTGTCATGCCCTTATGGGAACTGGCGCGAGCGCGCCAAATGCGTCCCAACTGATAAAGATACTCTGGAACGCCGACGCCCCGCAGGGCGTCGGATAACGATTATACGACCGTCGCCAGCAGCAGGCAGCCCACCAGGCCGCACACCGAGATGATGGTTTCCAGCACCGACCAGGATTTGATGGTTTCCATGATGCTCAGGTTGAAGTACTCCTTGAACAACCAGAAGCCCGGATCGTTAACGTGCGAGAAGATAACGCTGCCGGAACCGACCGCAATCACCATCAGCTCAGGGCTGACGCCGGTGGTGGCGATCAGCGGGGCGACGATGCCGCCGGCGGTGATCGCCGCCACGGTGGCGGAACCCAGCGCCAGACGCAGCGCGGCGGCGATCGACCAGGCCATCAGGATCGGCGAAACGTTGCTGCCTTCCATCAGGCCGGCGATGTACTGCTCGACGCCGCTGTCCACCAGCACCTGTTTGAAGGCGCCGCCGCCGCCGATGATCAACAGCATCATGGCGATGATTTTAATCGAGTCGGTGATGGTGCCCATCACTTCATCCATGGTGCGGCCGCGGTTCAGGCCGAAGGTGAAGATAGCGATCAGCACGGCGATCAGGGTCGCCATCACCGGGTCGCCGAAGAACTCGGCGAAGCGCAGCAGGCTGTGGCCCTTCGGCAACACCATTTCAGCCACCGCGCGCAGCGCCATCAGGATCACCGGCACCAGCGACGTGGCGACGCTGACGCCAAAGCTCGGCATCTCTGCTTCGGTAAAAGTTTTCGGGTTGTACAGGCCTTCCGGCACCGGCTTGTCGATGCCTTTCAGGAAGCGGGCATAAACCGGGCCGGCCAGGATCACCGTCGGGATCGCCAGCAGCGTGCCGTACAACAGGGTTTTACCCATGTCGGCATGGAAGATGGTGGCGATGGCCGTCGGGCCCGGGTGCGGCGGCAGGAAGCCGTGGGTCACCGACAGCGCGGCGGCCATCGGCACGCCGACGTACAGCAGCGGGATGCGCGCGGAGGCGGCGATGGTGAACACCAGCGGCAGCAGCAGCACGAAGCCCACTTCGTAGAACAGCGCGAAGCCGACGGTGAAGCCGGTCAGCACCACCGCCCATTGAATATGTTTTCTGCCGAACTTGTCGATCAGCGTGGTGGCGATGCGCTGTGCGCCGCCGCAGTCCGCCAGCAGTTTGCCGAGCATGGCGCCGAAGCCCATGATCAGCGCCAGGCTGCCCAACGTGCCGCCCACGCCGGCCTTGATGGAGCCGATGACCTTATCGACCGGCATACCCTGTGCGATCCCGACCGCCAGAGCAACCAGCACCAAAGAGATAAAGCCGTTCAGCTTGAAGCGGATCATCAGCAGCAGCAGCAGCGCTACGCCGCCTGCAACAATCACTAATGGCATAATTTTTCTCCAACCTTTTATCGCGACTCTCTTTACGATAGGCGTAAAGCGTGCGGTTGTTTTATTTTTAGGCTCTTTCCCGGTGTTTAAGAAGAGCTGTAGGTGTTGTTGATTCAGAGGTTCAGTCTTGCAGCAAGATGACCGCACGCTCGTTGTTACCGGTATCATGATACCGGTAACAACATGAGCGCCGGAACCGGGTAAGCGGCTAAAATTCGCGTTCTGGGACAGAGATCAAACTTATGCCGGCAACGACCGGCGGGCTTACAGGCGGGATAACCCGCGCGCCTCAGGGCGCGCTGCAAAAAGAAAGGGTGTTAAAACAGAACGTTAAAATGGCTCAGATACTGCCGCCGGGGATCACGGTGAAACCGACGTCCACCATGCGCGGGCACACCGTTTCGCCGCGCAGCCGGGCCAGCAAACGCTCGGCACCGATCTGCCCCATGCGTTCGCGCGGCGTCAGCACGCTGGCCAGCTTAGGCACCATCACCTGGCCGATATCATGGCCGTGGAAACCGGCGATCGCCATGTCCTGCGGGATCGACAGCCCCTGCCGCTGGCACTCGAAGGCCGCGCCGATCGCCAGGTCATCGTTGGTGCAGAAGATACTGTCGATCTGCGGATAGTCGCGCTGCGCCAGGCGCAGCAGCTCGCCGCCGGCGGAATAGGAGGAAGAACGCGCGGTCATGATGCTGTAAGGCTCCAGGCCGGATTCGCGCATCGCCTGCTCATACCCCTGCTGCTTGATGAGGGTACGTTCATCCTGACGGGCACCGAAATAGACCACGTGACGGTGGCCGTGCGCGATGATCTGCTGGGTCATCTGGCGCGCCGCCTCGAAGTTGTTGAAGCCCACCGCCAGATCGATGCACGGCGAGACGCAGTCCATCAGCTCCACCACCGGAATGCCCGCCACCTCGATCATTTTCAGGGTGCGCGCCGTGTGATGGCGCTCAGACAGGATCAGGCCGTCGATATTGTAAGACAGCAGCGAGGTCAGACGCTCTTCTTCACGCTCCGGCAGGTAGCCATAGTGCGCCAGCATGGTCTGGTAGTTGTGCGCGTCGGTGACGCTTTCGATGCCGCGCAGCACTTCGGCGAACACCTGGTTGGTCAGCGACGGCAACAGCACGCCAATCGCCCGGCTGGTGGCGTTGGAGAGGATGTCCGGCGCGCGGTTGGGGATGTAGCCCAGCTCATCCAGCGCGACGGCGATTTTTTGCTGCAGGGCGGCAGAAACCTGGTCGGGATTGCGCAGATAACGGCTCACCGTCATCTTGGTCACGCCCACCTTGTCCGCCACATCCTGGAGTACCGGCCGTTTTTTCTTCATTATCAATGAACTGACTAACCGTGAATGGGCAGTCATTTTAGCAAAAAAAACGGCGGGCCGATATTGTCGGTTATGCGACGGCCAACGCAAAAAGGGCTCACAGCGTGAGCCCTTCATACGGTGACAAAGGGGAAAAAGCGTGGTTTTTCCCCTTTGTGATTGTCAGCCGAAAATCAATAAATTGATTTTCCTTGTTTTTATATGCTGCCGGCTTTCAGGCGGGTAACGTCATCAGGCTTGTCGTTAACCTCAAGGGCTCACAGCGTGAGCCCTTGAAATTTACCGCTTAATCACACCGCCGGCAGATCGAACAGCAGGATTTCGCTCTCTTCGTCGGCCTGGATCGTCAACGCCGATTCATCCCACACCGCGAATGCGTCGCTGATGCCGGCGGCCTGGCCGTTGACCGAGACCTTGCCGCGCACCACCTGGATCCAAATGCGACGGCCGGCGGCGATCGGGTACTCACCCTGTTCGCCTTTATTCAGCGCCCAACGCGACAGCGTCATATCCTGGAACACCTTCAGCGAACCGTCGCGCGCATCCGGCGACAGCACCAGCTGACGGCCCTGCGGCGCGTCGAACATGCGCTGCTCGTAGCGCGGCTCCAGCCCGACCTGATCCGGAATGATCCAAATCTGGTACAGGTGCAACGGACGATCCTGATTGGCGTTGTACTCGGAGTGACGCACCCCGGTGCCTGCGCTCATGATCTGGAATTCGCCGGCCTGGATCTGCTCCTTGTTGCCCATGCTGTCCTGGTGTTCCACCGTGCCGCTCAGCACGTAGGTCAGGATTTCCATATCTTTATGCGGATGGGTACCGAAACCCTGCCCCGCGTCGATCACGTCTTCGTTGATCACACGCAGCGCCGAGAACCCCATAAAGTTCGGATCGTAGTAGTCGGCAAAAGAGAAGGTGTGCCAGCTATCCAGCCAGCCATGATTGGCGTGGCCGCGGTCTTCCGCTTTACGTACATAAATCATATTCAACTCTCCTCAATGTTTTTTTACAGTCTAGTCCTGCGGGCAGAATAAGAAAGCGTAAAAAACTCATGCCTCTGTTCAAAAATTTCGATGGAATGAAGCGGCAGATGGGCAACGGATTTGTTGAAGGCGGAAGCGGTTGAAAAAGGGCAAAAAAAAAGCCAGCACCCGAGCTGGCTAAGTAAACACTGGAAGCAATGTGAGCAATGTCGTGCCTTCGCAGCGAGAGTATCAAGGGTTGATGCCCTCCCCGGAACGCATCGCAATAATAATCATTATCATTCGCACCTGTAAAGCGTTTTTTTTGACCCGTTCAAATAATATTGACTCAAGGCAGTAAACGGATAAATTCAGAGGTTATTCAACCGGTAAGCAACAGGAGCAGCGAGATGAGCGAGATCGTGATACGCCACGTGGAAACGACGGATGCGCAAGCCCTGCATCATCTTTATTCGCAGACGCCCGTCTACCGCGATACGCTGCAGCTCCCGCTACCGTCCGTCGAGTCCTGGCAGAAGCGCCTCGCCAATCCCGAGCCGGGCACGCATAACCTGGCGGCCTTCATCGACGGGCAGCTTGCCGGCCAGCTGGCCGTCATTCTGAATCAGCGCGTGCGCCGCCGCCACGTGGCCACCTTCGGCATCGGCGTCGATCCTCGCTACCACGGCAAAGGCGTTGGCAGCCGCCTGATGCAGGCGATGATAGACCTGTGCGACAACTGGGCGGCCATCGAGCGCATCGAGCTGACGGTGTTCACCGACAACCCGGCGGCCATTGCGCTGTACCGCAAATTCGGTTTCGAGATAGAGGGCACCAGTCGCGCCTATGCCATGCGCGACGGCGTATTGGTCGACGCCTACCATATGGCGCGTTTGCGCTCCGGGCAGCCGCACGGCGATGCGTAATCGTCCTCACCCACAGGGGCCGCTGCGCCGGCCCCTGTACATCAACCGCCGAACCTTTTTACAAGCGCTGGCCGGCCTGACCGCCGCCGCCGGCATATTCTCTCCTCTCACCTCGTTAGGTGCCTCTATGCCAACTTCCGCCGCCGGGCGCCCAGGCGCCCGCAACCTGATTACCGATGTGCCAGGCCTGAAGGTCGGCGTGGCGCAAAACAGCCGGGTGCGTACCGGCACGACGGTTATCCTGCCGGACAGCCCGGCGATCGCCGCCGTGGACGTGCGCGGCGGCGGCCCCGCCACCCGGGAAACCGACGCGCTGGGTGAAGACAATTTGGTACAGACCGTCGATGCGCTGACGTTCAGCGGCGGCTCGGTTTACGGCCTGGCGGCGGCGGATGGCGTCGCAGCCTGGCTGGGGCAACAGGGCCGAGGCTACGCGCTGCGCCCGGCCCCCGGCGTGCCGGTCTCCCCTATCGTGCCCACCGCCTGCCTGTACGATCTGGCCAACGGCGGCGACAAAAACTGGCAGCTCACGCCGCCGTATCGCCAACTGGGCATCGATGCGGTCGGCAAGGCCGGATTGGACTTTCCGCTGGGCACCGTCGGCGCCGGCTACGGTGCCATGACCGGCATGGGTAAGCTGAAAGGCGGCCTCGGCTCGGCATCTATCATTGCCGCCAATGGCGCTACCGTCGGCGCACTGGTGGCGGTCAACAGTTTGGGTGCGGTGGTCGCACCCGGCACCCGCGCCTTCTGGGCGACCCCCTATGAAATTGACGGTGAATTCGGCAACGGCGGCGCAGCGGCGCTGGCGCAACTGCGCGCGCAGGGCGAAGATTGGATGGAACAAGAGCCGCAGGGCGGCAGAAAGAACACGACCCTGGCCTGCATCGCCACCGACCTGGCGCTGACGCGGGTGGAGTTGAAACGGGTGGCCATCATGGCGCAAGACGGCATGGCGCGCGCCATCCGCCCGCTGCACAGCCCGTTTGACGGCGACGTAGTGTTCGCCCTGTCCACCGGGCAGCGCGAGGTTCAGGGCAGCCGCGAACTGGCGGTGCTGCAGATCGGCGCGCTGGCGGCGGACACCCTGGCCCGGGCGATCGCCCGTGGCGTACATGCCGCCACGCCGTGGCCCGGCAGCCAGGTCGCAACCTGGCAAACGCTCGGCGGCTAACACGCCGCCACCAAAAAAGGGGCGCTGGCGCCCCTTAATCATGATTAACCCTCGTCGCTTAAATGCCGGCGGTTTCCCGAATATAACGGCGCGCTTTTACCGCATACTCGAACGGATTGGCCAGCGCCGGATCCTGCTCGGCCTCCACCACCATCCACCCTTTGTAACCGCGCTCGTCCAGTAGCTTGAACACCGGCCTGAAGTCGATCACGCCATCACCCGGCACGGTGAAGGTGCCCTTCTTCACGCCGTCGAGGAAGCTCAGCTTGTTGGCCTTCACTTCCGCCACCACCTCATCGCGCACGTCCTTCAGATGGACGTGGTTGATGCGCGGCAGATACTTCTCCAGGATCGCCATCATCGCCTGCTGGCTGCCTTCCGAATAGTAGGCATGGCCGGTATCGAACAGCAGGTAGACGTCGTCGTTGACCATGCTCATGTAGCGATCGATTTCGGCCGTGGTCTGAATGCCGGTGCCCATGTGGTGGTGCAGACAAACCTGCATGCCTTTGCCGGCGGCGATCTTCGCCAGCTCGTTGTAACCGTCGGCCACGCGCTGCCACTCTTCATCGCTGAAGTACGGCTTCTCTTCGAACACGCCTTTGGTGGTGCCCTGAATGCTCTTGCTCTGCTCGGAGCAGCCGATCACCCTGGCGCCCATGGCATGCAGGAAATTCATGTGGTTGATAAATTCATCGATGGTTTTGTCTTTCTGGCCGTCGGCGAAAAAGGTGCTGAACCAGGCGTTGCAGATCTGGATGCCGCGAATATCCAGCATCGGCTTCAGCACCGCCGGATCGCGCGGGTATTTGCTGCCCACTTCGCTGCCGGTGAAGCCGGCCAGCGCCATTTCGCTGACGCACTGCTGGAAGGTGTTTTCCTTGCCCAGATCGGGCATGTCGTCGTTGGTCCAGCCGATCGGCGCAATGGCCAATTTCACGTTGTCTTTATTCATGGTCTGCCTCGGTCCTTGGAGGGCCGCCGGTGCAAACGCCGCCGGCGAGCCGAATAAGATTATTTGCCCAACAGCTCTCTTTCGATGCGCTCTCTGGTCGCCACCGCCTGGCTCGGCATCTTTTCCGGGTAGCCGAACAGCGAGGTGCAGATGATCGATTCGCCGCCGACCTTGAAGCTGCGGTTGGCAAATTCCATGTCGCGCAGCGTCTGGAACAGGGCGTCGAAATTCACCTCGCCTTCGCCGATGCCGACGTGCTGATGCACCGCGGCGTCAACGCCCGGCGGGTTGACGATATAACGGCAATGCTTGGTGTGATTCATGGTGTCGGCGATCAGCACGTGGGAAAGATCGTCCCCGGCGTACTGCAGCATGCCGGCCACGTCGCCCTGCCCCTTGTCGTAGTAGAAGGTGTGCGGCACGCTGTAGAGGTATTTGACGTGGTCGCTGCGCAGCGACTTCACCAGATCGGCGGTTTCGTTGCTCAGCTCGCAGAAGTCCCACGGGTGCGACTGGATCTCCATACGGATACCCTCGCGCTCGACGATCGGCAGCAGCTCCTCCATCGAGCGATACCACAGCTCCTCGCAGATCTCCGGTTCGTTGGGGTTACCCGCCAGTTCGGTGTTAATCACCTGCACGCCCATTTCCACCGCGATTTCGATCATCCGCCGCCAGTTTTTGACCGCCGCCTGGCGGCGATCTTCCCCTGGCCCGGACCAGCGATACACCACGATAAATGAGGAGATCTCCACGCCGGTCGCTTTCAGGGCGTTTTTATACTCCGCCATGATTTCGCGGCTGGCCTTCGGATGCTTGTAAAACGGGTTGATCTGCGGGTGCGGCGACTGTTCGATGTATTTGTAGCCCCAGTCCGCCACCTGCTGCACCATCTTGGTCACGCCCAAATCCCGTATAACGTCGACATCAAAAGCGATCTTCATGGTCACTCCTCTGCAATCGTAGGTATGGGGGACAGGCCGATTATTTGTTGTAGAACACCGGGCGCGCCGGCAAGGTCACCGGCACAATCTCGCCGCTGAGCTGGGCCGCCACGCAGGCGTCGGCGGTCACCGCGGCGGCGTAGCCGTCCCAGGCGGAAGGCCCGGTCAGCTTGCCCGCAGCCACGTCGTTGATGAAACCCTGCAGCTCGACGTCATAGGCGTCGATAAAGCGATCTTTCCAGTCGGTCAGGATTTCGGTCGACAGGCGGGCGCCGCTGCGCATCTGCACCGAGGACGGCTCCGGCAGTTTGGCGATGCCGGTTTCCCCCACCACTTCGCACTGAATGTCGTAGCCGTACTGGCAGTTGACGAAGATTTCGACGTCGATGCGCGTACCCTTGGCGGTTTCAAACAGCACAATCTGCGGATCTTTCAGGTGCGGGAACGCCTTCGGGCTCTTACGCGGAAACACCACCTGCACCGACACGTAGTCATCATCGAGCAGCCAGCGCAGCACGTCGATTTCGTGGATCAGGGTGTCGGTGATCGCCATATCGGTGGTGTAGGCCTCGCCGACCGTCGGGTTGCGGTGCGCGCAGTGCAGCATCAGCGGTTCGCCGATCTGGCCGCTGGTCAGCACCTGTTTCAACGCGCGATAGCCCTGGTCATAAGGGCGCATAAAGCCGACCTGCACCAGCCGCTTGCCGTGTTTCGCTTCGGCATCGACGATGTTTTTGCAGCCCTGCGCGGTCACCGCCAGCGGCTTCTCGCAGAACACCGGTTTGCCGGCGGCGATGGCCGCCAACACGAACTCTTCGTGGCTCGGCCCCCAGGACGTGACCAGCACCGCCTGCACGTCGGCGGCCTTGATCAGATCGTGGCCGTTGTCATACACCCGCGCATCCAGCTGCAGATCGCTCACCACCTTGGCGGCGTTGTCGCGGTTGATGTCGTTTACCGCCACCACGCGGGCACCCTGCAACACTTTGCTGCAGCGACGGATATGATCGCGGCCGATGGCGCCGGTGCCGATAACCCCAATGTTCAATGTCATTTTCGCTACCCTCGAGATTTATGTATGAAAACGAATCAGTAATCGCGCGCCTTATCGATGTTTTCCTGCAGCTTGCGCGCCACTTCGACGATTTTCTCGCTGTCGGCCACCTGAGCGCCGCCCACGCGCCACCAGCTGAGATACTTGTGCACCATGGTCTTCGGCAGCACCTTGATGTCCAGCAGCGTGGACACGGTTTGCCTGCGGGCGTCGGCCAGCGCGTCGAGCAGCTGCTGCTCGGTGGTGACGCGATAGGTTTTACAGCCGTAAGCCGCCGCCAGCATGGCGAAATCGACCGGCACCAGCTTGCCGTCGAGCTTGCCGCCCTCTGGATTGCGGAAGCGGAATTCGGTGGTGTAGCTGTCCATGCCGTGTTCCATCTGCAGGTTGTTGATGCAGCCGTTGGTCATGTTGTCGAACAGCACCACGTTGATCTTGCAGCCTTCCTGAATCGAGGTGACCAGTTCGGAATGCAGCATCATGAATGCGCCGTCGCCCACCATTGCGTACACCTCGCGCTGCGGCTCGGCCAGCTTGACCCCCAGCGCGGCGTTCACCTCGTACCCCATGCAGGAGTAGCCGTATTCCACGTGGTAGCCGTGCTCGCTGCGGTTGTGCCACACCCGCTGCAGATCGCCCGGCAGGCTGCCGGCGGCGGCGACGATCACGCTGTCCGCCGGCAGCTCGCGGTTCAACACCCCCAGCACGCGGCTCTGGGTCAGCGCGGAATCGGTCTGGGCGATAAATTCGGCGAACACCCGCTCGCGATCGAGGTGATCGTCGATCTCCGGTACAAAACCCGCGCCGCCGTATTCCACCGCGTAAACCCGCTCGGTCTCTTCACGCTGAGCAGCGCGCGCCGCGGCGATGGCGTCGCCCCAGCCGGCGCGGTAGTCAGCCTGCGCCAGCAGCGCGCCCAATGCGTTCAGGGCCTCGCGGGCGTCCGCCAACACCTGCACGCCGTCGAGCTTGCCGGCGTCAAAGGCGCTGACGTTGATATTGAGGAAGTTAACGTCCGGGTGTTGGAACAGCCATTTGGACGAGGTGGTGAAATCGGTGTAACGGGTACCGACGCCGATCACCAGATCGGCCTGCCGGGCCAACGTGTTGGCCGCCAGGCAGCCGGTTTCCCCGATGCCACCGAGGTTGAATTCATGGTCGCTCGGCACCGTGCCTTTGCCGGCCTGGGTTTCGGCAAACGGAATGCCGAAGCGCTCGGCAAATTCGCGCAGCGCCCGCCCGGCCTGCGAGTATTTCACGCCGCCGCCGCACACCAGCAGCGGTTTGCGCTTGGCGGTCAGCAGCGCCAGCGCGTCCGCCAACATGCCGTCGGTCGCCGGGCGACGATCGAGCCGATGCACGCGTTTCTGGAAGAAATAGTCGGGATAGTCGTAGGCTTCACCCTGCACGTCCTGCGGCAGGCACAGCGTCACCGCACCGGTATCCGCCGGATCGGTCAGCACGCGCATCGCGTTGATGCAGGCGCTCATCACCTGCTCCGGCCGCACGATGCGATCCCAGTATTTGCTCACCGCGCGGAACGCGTCGTTGGTGCTGATGCTGAGATCGTAAGGCTGCTCGATTTGCTGCAGCACCGGATCCGGCTGGCGGGAGGCGTAAACGTCGCCCGGCAGCAGCAATAAAGGAATGCGGTTGGCGGTGGCGGTGGCCGCGGCGGTGATCATGTTGGCGGCGCCGGGGCCGACCGATGAGGTGCAGGCGTAGATCTGCCGACGCAGCTTCTGTTTGGCGAAGCCGATCGCCGCGTGGGCCATGCCCTGCTCGTTGCGGCCCTGATGTACCCGCAGCTCACCGCTATCCTGTTCCAGCGCTTGCCCCAGCCCCAGCACGTTGCCGTGGCCGAAAATCGCGAAAATGCCCGCGACGAATTTGGTCTCCACGCCGTCGGCCAGCAGATACTGGTTATCGAGAAATCTGACGAGCGCCTGCGCCATGGTTAGCCTGATCTTGCCCATTTACTCACCCTTTAGATTGAGGGCCGCCCCGGAAAGGGCTCGCGCCGAGCCGACAATCCCGTGTTTGTGTTACGCGGCGGCAGCTATTATCTTGAGCAGGCGATGCCCGCTGCTCACGAAGTCGACAACCTGAAACGTGAAGCGATTATAAACAAATATATTTTTCATAAAATCACATTACAGAAGAAACATTTCATTTTGCGATAAAGATCGCATATTGCATGAAAAGCCCGTTTCATCTCGTGCTTCAACCTTCGCTGACTTCGCGCCGCGCAATGGCGGGTGACCACCGTCAGCACTCAGGATGACAGCCTTTTATCCTGTCCTCGCACTCCTTTTCAGCGCGCGCCTGGCCGCCCTTCCGTGGCCGTTTCACCGCCTTTTCCACCCCCTTGCCGATGTTTTAAATGCATCACATTTTTGGGGTGTAAATTTCATTCCATATTGAAATTGAAATTTTCATTCCCCATACTATCCACATGCTTCCTGCAGGGCGCCACGCTCGGGCCGCCGCCGGAGTTTTGCTTAAACAGAAGGAAACGGGTATGGCTACACAAGAAAAACAGCTTGATGTCATTTGTCTCGGGCGCATCGCCGTCGATTTCTATGCTCAGCAGATCGGCGCGCGGCTGGAAGACGCCGGCACATTCGCCAAGTACCTCGGCGGCTCTTCCGGCAACGTGGCCTACGGCACCGCCATTCAGGGGTTAAAATCCGGCATGCTGGCGCGGGTCGGCGACGAGCACATGGGCCGCTTTCTGCGTGAAGAGCTGCAGCGCGTCGGGGCCGATACCCGCTGCCTCATCACCGACAAGCAACGATTAACCGGCCTGGTGATCCTCGGCATCAAGGATCAGGAAACTTTCCCGCTGATCTTCTACCGCGAAAACTGCGCGGACATGGCGCTGACGCCGGACGACATCGACGAGGCCTACATCGCTTCCTCGCGCGCGCTGGCCATCACCGGCACGCACCTGTCGCACCCGAACACCCGCGCCGCGGTGCTGAAGGCGCTGGAATACGCGCGCCGCCACGGTCTGCGCACCGCCCTGGACATCGATTACCGCCCGGTGCTGTGGGGGCTGACGTCGCTGGGCGACGGCGAAACCCGCTTTGTGGAATCGGACCAGGTCACGCGCGAGCTACAGGAGGTGCTGCACCATTTCGATCTGATCGTCGGCACCGAAGAGGAGTTTCACATCGCCGGCGGCAGCACCGACACGCTGACGGCGCTAAAAAACGTGCGGCGGGCCACGGCGGCCACGCTGGTGTGCAAGCGCGGCGCGCAGGGTTGCTCGGTGTTCGAAGGCGAAATCGCCGACGACTGGGCGCAGGTGAAGCTGCACGCCGGCGTGCGGGTTGAGGTGCTGAACGTACTGGGAGCCGGCGATGCCTTTATGTCCGGCCTGCTGCGCGGCTACCTGAACGATGAGGGCTGGGATCAGGCCTGCCGCTACGCCAACGCCTGCGGCGCATTGGTGGTGTCGCGCCACGGCTGCGCGCCGGCCATGCCGACCAAACGGGAGCTGGACGACTACCTGCTGCGCGAACGGCAGGTTACGCGCCCGGACCGCGACGCACGCCTGAACCACCTGCACCGGGTGACCACCCGCAAGCAGCAATGGCCAGAGCTGTGCGTGTTCGCCTTCGATCACCGCAAGCAGCTGGCGGACATGGCGCGCGAAGCCGGCGTCGGCGAGGAACGCATTCCGCGCCTGAAAACCTTGCTGCTCACCGCGGCGCAACAGGCGGCCGCACAGGCCGGGCTCAACGGCAACAGCGGCATTCTGGCCGACACCACTTACGGGCAGGCGGCGTTGAACGAGATCACCGGCCAGGGATGGTGGATCGGCCGGCCGGTGGAGCTGCCCAGCTCGCGCCCGCTGCGCCTGGAGCACGGCAATATCGGCTCGCAATTGATCGACTGGCCGCAGGAGCACGTGGTGAAGTGCCTGGTGTTTTATCACCCGCACGACGCGGCGGAACTGCGCCACGAGCAGGATGAACTGATCGCCGACGTCTACCGCGGCTGCTGCAAATCCGGCCATGAGCTGCTGCTGGAAGTGATTCTGCCGGACAACAACCCCGACAAGGACGAACGCCATTACCTGGAGATGATTGAACACTTCTACCGGTTGGGCATTCAGCCGGACTGGTGGAAACTGCCGCCGCTGAGCGCAGAGAACTGGCGGCGGGTCGGTGCGCTGATCGACACCTACGATCCCTTCTGCCGCGGCGTGCTGATCCTGGGGCTCGACTCCCCGGAAGCGGTGCTGAAGGCGGGCTTTGCCGCCGCCGCGGATGCGCGCTGGGTGAAGGGTTTCGCCGTCGGCCGCACCATCTTCGGCCAGCCTTCGCGCCGCTGGCTGCAGGATGAAATCGACGACGCGGCCCTGATCGAGCAGGTGAAACAAAAATACCTGACGCTGATCGGTTTCTGGCGCCAGTACCGTCCGCAGGCGAGCGGCGCGCACTGACAGCAAGCGCGAGTTCACGTCCCCTTAAGGCCATTTCGCCGCTTTAAGGGGATTTTTTTGCCCCTTTTCTGTGAAGTCGCGCAATGTGCGATCGAATAAATCGCTTTTTGAGGAAATGAAATTTCCGCTCCGTCTGTTAAAATACCCTGTCAATATTTCAGGCGTCAGGCCAATGCGCCTTCACCCCACTGCGAGCCGAATGGATGAACAACCCAACTCAACTTTCGCTGTTACAGGACGAGATTCGCCACCGTTATGAAACGCTGAGCAAGCGTTTGAAGCAGGTGGCGCGCTATATTTTGGATAACAGTAACAGCATCGCTTTCGATACCGTTGCCTCCATCGCCGCACAGGCCAGCGTCCCCCCGTCTACCCTGATCCGTTTCGCCAACGCCTTCGGCTTCAGCGGCTTCAACGAAATGAAGCAGGTATTCCGTCAGCATCTGATGGAAGAGACGGTGAACTATACCGAACGCGCGCGCCTGTTCCGCCAAACCTCCACCGACGACAACGTCGCGCCGGAGAAACCGGCGGAAATTCTCAACGTATTCACCATGGTCAACGCGCAGGCGCTGCAGCAGCTGGCGATGCAGATCGCCCCCGAGCAGCTGGATCGCGCCGTCGAGTTGCTCAACAACGCCGAAAATATCTACGTGATCGGCCTGCGCCGTTCGTTCAGCGTCGCCTCCTATCTCACCTATGCGCTGCGCCATCTGGAGCGCCGCGCGTTTCTGATCGACGGCCTGGGCGGCATGTTCACCGAACAGCTGAGCATGGTGAAACCGAAGGACGTGGTGATCGCTATCAGCTATTCGCCGTACGCCCGCGAAGCGGTGGAACTGGTGGAACTGGGTGCCAAGCGCGGTGCGCAGCAGATCGCCATCACCGACAGCCAGGTCAGCCCGCTGGCCGCCTTCAGCGACGTCTGTTTCGTGGTGCGCGAAGCGCAGGTGGATGGGTTCCGCTCGCAGGTGGCTTCGATGTGCCTGGCGCAGACGCTGGCGGTCTCGCTGGCGCTGAATAACGCCCGGGACGAGTAAGGCTGGGGTGAACGCGCCCGACAGGCTCGGGCGCGGCGGGATTATTGCAGCAACAAATAGCGGTAGAGCGCGCTTTCCAGATCCTGCTTCATGCTGATGAAAAGCAGAATCTCCACCGTCTGGCCGTCGTAGTCATAGATGACGCGGTATTCGCTATCGGGATCCAATCGCTCGTGCAACCGTACCCCCATGCCCGCCAGCACGGCGTTGAAGCGGTAGCGGGCAGGATCGTCGGCAATTGCCGCAAGAGACGATAACAACAGATTGTCCACGAACACCCCGGCTGCGGCGGCCCCTATCGTTCCGCTCTTGTAAGACTCGATGTCTTTCAGGCTCCATTCCGCCGCCGGCGCGACGGTAAAACGTATTTCCTTGGGCATCCTGCACCTCGGGCCTATTTCCGCGCGTCGCGCAGCCGCTGCAACGTTTCTTCGGGCGACAGACCGCGCTGATTTTTAATCTCTTGCTTCGCCATCATAGTCAGTTTCAGCAACGCGTTGGACTGGCGCTCCAGATTGCGTTCCCGAATTTCGGCCTCTCTCTCAGCCGCCGTTTGCACAAACAGCTCGGCAACACCATTTTTTGTGACGTAAACCCCGCCTTCAAACAGATCGGGCGAACCTAATCCTTCTCGCGCCGCTTTTTGGGACATGGTAGTCGTCATGGTTTTTCCTCCTGCGCATAGGCAATCACGCTGTATCACAGCGGTTCTTTGGATTCACTCAGCCGGGGAGCGATCGTGTGCGGACAGGTTATCATTTGAACAAGATGGAGGGCAAATTTAGGTCAAATTTATACCCTGATAAAAAGAAAGCCCGGCAAGCCGGGCCTCAAGCGCTTATTGCGCGGCGGGATAGGCGTCGCCGTTAATCCAGGCGTGGTCTTTTTCCCAGGTGAATTTCCACTGCCGCACCGGCCCGGCCATCACGTTGAGATAATAGTTGTCGTAGCCTGCCAGGGCCGCCACCGGGTGATAACCGCGCGGCACTTTCACCACGTCGCGATTGTAGACCGGCATGCACTCGTCGAGCGTGCGATCGTCGGTATAGACACGCTGCATGCAGAACCCCTGCTCCGGCTGAATGCGGTGATAATACGTCTCTTCGAGATAGGTTTCGTCCGGCGAGTCTTCCCGATCGTGCTTGTGGCTCGGGTAGGAACTGGTGTTGCCCTCGTCGGTGTAAACCTCCACCACCAGCAGGCTGTCGGCCGGCTCGCTGTCCGGCAGAATGTTGTGCACCAACCGCTGGTTACGCCCCTTGCCGCGCCGCTCCACGCCGATATCCGCCGGCGTGATCAGCCGTGAGGGCAGGTGGCCGCTGCCGGGCGCGCTGCACACCGCCAGTTCCAGATCGGTTTCTGCCCGCACGTCGATGCGATCGTGATGCGGCACATACACCGCGTAAGGCGGCGTGCGCTCGAACGGGCTCATGCGCTTGCCGATATGCGGGTACTCGGCGCGCAGCGTGGCGACGGAGGCGATACCGGCCACCAGCACCAGGCACAGCTCCTTATCGCCGCACTCAAGCTGAAGCGACTGCCCGGCGGCCAGGCGATAAACGTCAAAGCCGACATAGCGCCAACCGGCATTTTCCGGCGTCACGTGCTGGATGCGCCCTTCGGCGTTCGGCGTCTGACATTTGGCAAGCAGTGAAGACATCTCGATTCTCCTGTTAATGATTCGTGCAAAGGCCGCTGCCCCGAAGGAGCAACGGCCTGGCCTGAATATGACAGCGCTTAACCCAGCGTCGGCATGCTGAATTCGGACACCGTCTGCTGCCCGGCCGGCCAGCGCGCGGTGGCGGTCTTCATGCGCGTGTAGAAGCGCACGCCGTCGGTGCCGTGTACGTTCAGCGCGCCGAACACCGAGCGCTTCCAGCCGCCGAAGCTGTGGAACGCCATCGGCACCGGTACCGGCACGTTGACGCCGACCATCCCGGCCTGCACTTCTTGCACGAACTGGCGCGCGTAGTGGCCGCTGCCGGTAAAGATGGCGCTGCCGTTGCCGAACTCGTGGCCGTTCACCGTGTCGATGGCGGTACGGTAGTCCGGCACCCGCACGATGCCCAGCACCGGCCCGAAGATCTCTTCACGGTAGATGCGCATGTTCGGTTTCACATGGTCGAACAGCGTGCCGCCGACGTAGTAGCCTTCAGGATAGCCCGGCACCTGATAATTGCGGCCGTCGGCCACCAGGGTCGCGCCTTCTTCCACGCCCAGATCGATGTAGCCCAGCACCTTCTTCTGGTGGGCGGACGACACCAGCGGCCCCATTTCATTCTCTTCGCCGCCCTGCTGCAAGCCCGGCCCGACGCGCAGCTGCGCGATCAGCGGCTTCAATTTGGCGATCAGTTTGTCGGCGGTATCGTCACCGACCACCACGGCGATCGGCAACGCCATGCAGCGCTCGCCGGCGGAGCCGAACGCGCCGCCCATCAGCGCGTTGACCGTGGCGTCCAGATCGGCGTCCGGCATGACGATCGCCTGGTTCTTCGCCGCGCCGAAGGCCTGCACCCGCTTGCCGTGCGCACTGGCGGTGGTGTAGATATGTTCCGCCACGGTGGAGGAGCCGACGAAGCTCACCGCCTGAATGCGCGGATCGGTGCACAGCTGCGCCGCGTCTTCATTGGCGCAGTGCACCACGTTGAACACGCCGTCCGGCAGGCCGGCTTCTTTCAGCAGCTCCGCCAGGCGCACCGAGGCGGAAGGCACCAGCGCCGGCGGCTTGAGGATGAAGGTGTTGCCGCAGGCCAGCGCGATAGGGAACATCCACATCGGCACCATCGCCGGGAAGTTGAACGGGGTAATGCCCGCCACTACGCCCAGCGGCTGCATCAGCGAGAAGCTGTCGACGCCGCTGCCGACGTCCGGCGAATACTCGCCCTTGATCAGATGCGGGATACCGCAGGCGAATTCGACCACTTCCATGCCGCGCGTCAGTTCGCCCAGCGCATCCGAGTACACTTTGCCGTGCTCGCTGACGATAAGCTCGGCCAGCTCGTCGCGGTGCTGTTCCAGCAGCGCCTTGAAATTGAACATGATGCGCGCGCGGCGCAGCGGCGTGGTGCGCGACCAGTCGGCAAACGCCCGATGGGCCACATCGATGGCCTGTTTGACTTCGGCAGCGGTGCTCTGCGTGACGCGCCGCTCAACCTGCCCGCTGGCCGGGTTGTGCACGTCAACGGTTTGATTACTGCTGCTCAGGCACACCTGCCCGCCAATAAAGTTACCCACGGTTTTCATGTCACGCCCTCTTTTCAAGTCCGCTGTCGCCTGGCCACTCGCCGGCGGCGCGGCGTTAATCATCCCGCTCGCCAAACCCCGTCGGCAAGCCGGCTAAATCCTGACCGGATGCAGCAAACTCTATTTCATTGAAAAAAAAGTTTCAAATAAATTGTTTTGGAAAATTTATTTTTAGTGCGTGAGGTCGCAATTTTGCGGTGTCGATCCGGTTGGCGCTTTCATTGGCGTGCCAGGGAAAGCGCAACGGCGGAGAAGAAATCCGGGGTAATGCACACTGACTTTGCTACAGAAAACCCACACTGTGTCTGCCCTGTCGTCGTTACCGCCAGCCCCGTTCGCCCAAGGTGCCCGAATCGCTCGCGACGGTTTTTTTTGAACTGGATCTAAAAATCAATATTCCATTATTCACTAATTATGAAATAAATGTTCTTGTTTGTTCCAGCATTTATCGACGACATCGCCTTGATGACAGGCACGGTTCACACCCTTCCGCTCGCCCTCTTCCCGACACCCCAACCGTGCGGACGGAAGCCAGGATAAAAATCGGAGCAACACATGTCATATCAGCGTAAGCACAATACCGGCTACATATTGCGAATTTGCGGCATCGCCGCCCTGGGCGGCATTCTGTTCGGCTACGATACCGCCGTGATCTCCGGCGCGATCGAAGCGTTAAAAACCTATTTCAGTCTCAGCCCGGCCGAAACCGGTTGGGCGGTCTCCAACGTGGTGATCGGCTGCGTGGTCGGCGCCTTCGCCGCCGGGCCGCTGGCGGCGCGCTGGGGCCGTAAAAAGGCGCTGATGCTGGCGGCGCTGCTGTTCACCGTGTCCGCCGTGGGCGCGGCCTTGGCCCCGACCTTCACCTGGTTCGTCATCTACCGCATCATCGGCGGGCTGGCGGTCGGCATTGCCGCCACCGTGTCGCCGATGTACATGTCGGAAGTGTCGCCAAAAGACATGCGCGGGCGCGCGCTCAGCATGCAGCAGTTCGCCATCGTCTTCGGTCAGATCGTGATTTTCTACGTCAACTTCAAAATCGCCAGCCTCGCCAGCGAAGCCTGGCTGGTGGAAATGGGCTGGCGCTGGATGTTCGCCTCGGGCGTAATCCCCTGCATTCTGTTCTGCATCCTGGTGTTCGTCATTCCTGAATCCCCGCGCTGGAACGTAATGATGGGGCGCGACGATCAGGCGCTGGCGATGTTGACCAAGGTCTCCAACGCCGCCCACGCGCAGAATCTGCTGAAAGAAATCAAAGACTCGCTGCAGCAGGATCAACAGCAGCAGCACCGGAAGCTGAACTACGGCGATGTGCGGGTACGTTTCATCCTGTTCGTCGGCTGCATGATCGCCATGTTGCAGCAGGTGACCGGCGTCAACGTAATGATGTATTACGCGCCGGTGGTGCTGAAAACCGTGACCGAAAACGCGCAGGAAGCGCTGTTTCAGACCATCTGGATCGGCGTGCTGCAGCTGATCGGTTCGGTCATCGGCGCCATGCTGATGGATCGCATGGGCCGCATTCCCTTGATGCGTTATGGCACGCTGGGCGCCATCGCCGGCCTGCTGCTCACCTCGTACGCGCTCTACACCCAGGCCACCGGCTATTTCGCGCTGTTCGGCATGCTGTTCTTCATGGTGTTTTATGCGCTGTCCTGGGGCGTCGGCGCCTGGGTGCTGGTGTCGGAAATCTTCCCGAACCGCATGCGCGCGCAGGGGATGAGCATCGCCGTCGGCTGCATGTGGGTCGCCAACTTCGCGGTGTCGCAGTCGTTCCCGATGATCAACGACCACCCGTATCTGTTCTCGCATTTCCACGGCGCCTTCCCGATGTGGATCTTCGCCGCCTGCTGCCTGTTCAGCTACTGGTTCATCGGCCGCTACATTCCGGAAACCAAAGGCGTCTCGCTGGAAAAAATGGAGCAGGTGGTGCTGGCCAAACGCCACCGTCACCCCCTGCCCGACGGCAAGCCGCTGCCGCTGGAAAACGGCAAATCCTGATCTCTCAACCCTGACCGCTGGAGTAATGCCTCATGACACTTGCGCTGGACCGCTTCTGCATTAACCGCAAGATCGCGCCGAATCTCGATCTGGACAGTTTTTTCCGCCTGGTGAAACGCTGCGGGCTCAGCAAAGTTGAGCTACGCAACGACATGCCCAGCGGCAAGGTAACTGACGATCTGAGCGACGCGCAGCTCAACGCGCTCGCCGCGCAATACGGCATCGAGATCGTCACGATCAACGCCCTTGGCATGTTCAATCGGGTAGACGACCCGGCGGCGCTGCTGCAGCGCGCCGAAGCGTTGCTGGCGCAGGCGCAGGCCATCCACAGCCGGGCGCTGGTGCTGTGCCCGCACTGCAGCGCTGATGACAAACGCAGCGAGCAGCAAAAACGCGACGACACCCTCGCGGCATTGCGGTTGCTGGCGCCGCTGTTTGCGCGCTATGGCGTGCAGGGGTACGTCGAGCCACTGGGCTTCGGCATCAGTTCGCTGCGATCGTCGCTGCTGACTCAGGCGCTCATCCGCGATTCGGGCGCGCCGTACCGCATCGTGCTCGATACTTTCCACCACTACCTGAGCGATGTGACGCAGGCCGACTTCGATGCGCAAATCCAGGTGGCGCAGATCGGCCTGGTGCATCTGTCCGGCGTGGAAGACGGGCGGGATAAAGGTGCGCTGAGCGACGAAGAGCGCATCATGCTGAGCGAGGGCGATCGGCTGGAGAGCCGCCGCCAGGTGCAGAACCTGGAACGCCTGGGCTACACCGGCGTCTATGCCTTCGAGCCCTTCTCTTCGCAGCTGGACAGCTGGAGCGAGGCGGATATCGAACGGGAAATCCGCCACAGCATTGCCCTGCTGCAAGGGTAAAAAAAACGGCCTCCGCGGAGGCCGTTTTTCATGGCGTTACTTCAGGTTGCCGACCACCAGCTGGTGGCGCTCGTTGTAAAACTTACGGTAGGCCAGATAGCAGGCGATGATGGTCGACAGGCTGGCGGTAGACAGCAGCATGAAGGTCACCATAATCTGGTATTTGATCGCTTTCACCGGGTCGATGCCGGCGAAGATCAGCCCGGACATCATGCCCGGCAGGCTAACCAGCCCAACGGTTTTCGCCGAGTCCACGGTCGGGATCAGCGAAGCGCGGATGCTGTCGCGGATCAGCGCCGCCGAAGCGAACTTGGGCGTCGCCCCCAGGCTGAGCATCTCCTGAATCTTCTGCTGTTCGCTTTTGAAACGCTGGCCGAGGTTGGTGTAGCACAGCCCCACCGCCACCATGGCGTTACCGGCGATCATCCCGGAGATGGGGATCACCTGCATCGGCGTAAATTCGATGGAGCCGGTCAAGACCAGCACCGCCAGCGTCAGCACCGCGCCGGTGGTGATGGCGATAAACGACGTCACGAACGCGTGTTCGACGTACTTGCTGCGTTTCTTGGCGTTGTAGGCCGCGTTAAAGCAGATGAACAGCACCATCAACACGGTAAGCAGCGCGTTATCCAGGTCGAAAATGTACTTCAGCACGTAGCCGACGATGATCAGCTGCACCACCGCGCGGCAGATGCTCCAGATAATGTCCTTTTCCAGCGCCAGCTTTTCCCGGTGGCTGATCAGGATGGCGACCACCACCAGGATCATCGACAAGCCTAAGGATTCGTTGGTGATGTTATGCTGATTCATGCTGTTGCTCCTGTTGCTCGGCGCCGTGCGCGCGCAGGGTGATCACCTCATCCGCATGCGCTATCTCTTCGGTATCGTGCGTCACCCACAGCACCGCCAGCCGGTGCTCCGCCACCAGCTGATGCACTATCTCATTGACGTTGCGTTTGTTTTCCTCGTCCAGCGCGCTGGTGATCTCATCGAGCAGCAGCACCCGGGGCATAAACTGCAGGTTGCGGATCAGGGACACGCGCTGCTTCTCCCCGCCGGACAGCTCATTGATGCTTTTGGTCAGCATCGCCTCCGGCAGCCCGAAACGCGTTAGATCGGCCTTCATTTTTCGTTCATCCGGCGACTGTTGACGGATCTGATAGGGCAGCGCCAGATTGTCGTAAACCGTATTGCCGAACAGCGCCGGCGTCTGGAAGCAGTAAGAAACCTGCTTGCGATACGCCTCCGGCGACATCTCGGCGATCGCCTGGCCGTCGAAATAGAGGCTCCCGCGGGTCGGATCCATTAAGGAAGAGATGATTTTCAGCAGCGTGCTTTTCCCGCAGCCGGAAGGCCCGGTGATCAGTTTGAACTCGCCCTCACCCAGCGTGAAAGAGACGGAGTCCAGGATCACCTGGTTGTCTATTTGATAATGAATATCATCCAATCTCAGTATGTCTTTCTTTTCCTTCATTACGATGCCGGCTCCCTACACCTGTTCCCGTCTGAGCGATAAGTATATGGCCGCAAAAAACATCTTAGCAATGCCTGCGCGGATGGCAGAGAGCAGAGAGGAGGATTGGCGGAGCAAAACGCCCCGCCAAATGATAAGATTAATTAATGATTAGCTGTAGAGATAGTCAAAAGCGACCGCCAGGGTCGAATCACTCTTTTTTTATCGCTGCCTGTTCGTCGCCGCTGTACCAGCGTAGAGAATTGTTGATGCTGCGGTGGGTGCAGTGGACCTTGCCCTCCTTTTCCAGCGCCAGCAGCAGGGTTCGGGTGGTATAAATGTTTTCACCGCATTTATCCGCCAGCTCGCGCGTCTTCGGCCACTGCTCCGGCGGGGGATGATGGCCCCCTGACCCTTCGACACGCTCTCTGCACAATCCTTGCAACACATTCAGCATCAGCGATTTTCTGCTTTCAAACGTTTTCGGCGCCTTGGCCATAGCATTCCTCCTGAGTGGTTACTGCTGAGCTCCCCCGCTCACGGCTGCACGTCAGCGATGCGCAGGGTATAAATCATGGTGGCATCCGGGGGGATTGCCGGCGGGCTGCCCTGCTTGCCGTACGCCAGCGCCGGCGGCACCACCAGCGTGATCGAGCCGTGGCGCTGCAGCTTCTCGATAGCGGCGCGAAACAGCGGCGGATAGCGCGTCAACGGCTGAGAGATCACCGTCCCTGCCAACTCCATATCTTTGACCACCCGGCCGTCGACCAGGCTTTCGCGCACCACGATATCCACCCGATCGTCGGCACCAATCGCCCCATTGCCGGCATAGTCCACCCGGTAGTAGAAACCGAGCGCATCCTGCTTGACGCCCTCCTGACGGGCGAAATCGGCCAGATAGGCTTTGTCGTCCCGCGGTGGCGGTGGCGCCTGCGTCTGCTGCAACCGCTGCTGCGCCGTGCGCAACGCGCTGTCGATGGCGGCCTCATCCAGCCGCAACCGCCCGGCCAGAGTATCGGCGATGCCGGCCAGCAGCAGCCGGCTGTCCGCCTCCAGCCCCGCGCGCCGGTTCTCCTGCTGCAAATGCACAATGTCGCGCCCCAGAGACACGCCGGCGGCATACGCCTGTTGGTCCGCCTCGCTGGCCAGCAAGGGCGGTTCGGTGGCCTGCTGCCGCTCGGCCAGCAAGGTGTCGATCCGCTGCTGCTGCTGCGCCAACTGCGCCGCCAACCTTGCGCTGCGCTGTTCGGCCTGCGTGAGCGAAGCGGCCAGTGCGCCCACCTCAGGCACCGGCGCAACGGCTTGCCGCAATCCCTTCAGGGCATCGGCCAGCGGCCGAATGTCGACGACGGCCCGCTCCCGTTTCGGCGCCGCCGCGGCCTGAGCCGCCGCTAACTGCCGCTCCAACTGACGAATTTTCTCCGCCTGCTGTTGCAAAGACTGCTTCAGTGAAGTTAAACGAACGCCGTCTGCCCCGGCGATGGCAGCCGATTTGGCGGCCGGTGCGGGTGCCGGTTTACGCGCGGCGTCTTCCCCGAGCGCGGCCGGCGGCGCCTGCCGTTGTTCAGCGAACTTCAACAGGGCGGGAATGCCGTCGTCGGCGGCGCAAGCGGCCCCGTTCGCCGCCAACAGCAAAAAGCCCATCGCCCATCCTTGCGCGCATCGCTTCATGGCTACAGATTCTCAACCCGGCTGGACAGATCGGACATCAGCTCATGCTCGACGTCGGCGCAGAATTTCTCGGTTTTATATTGATAAAGAGCATCAATCGCTTTACGGGTACTCTCATCCACGTTGCCGCGCACCCCGGCATATCCCGAGGCGTTGGAAAGCAGGCCGTTAAAATAGGCAATGCGCTTTTGGTAACTTTGCGGATTAATATTCTTTAACGAATTAACCCGTTGTTGGCAAAGCGCGATGCGTTGTTCATCGGATTTATCATTAGGATTGTTCTGTGAAAGTTTTTTCACAGAATTCAGTTTTGTCTTGCTACCGTCCGCACAGCCAGATAGCACCATAAAAGACAGCAAAAATATAGCCAATCCCACCTTGCGGCGTCCGCCGCAAGCATTAATCATCGTTATCATTCCGTTTATAATCCTTTAATTGTCACTTAGGTCATCATTATGTGGCGAACGGCAGCGGCACATGCCTTAATTTGATTAATCAAAAGGGGTTAGACAGCGAAAAATCCCTATACCGCAATGCGATAGAATAATTCACTACCGGTGTAATTGTTATTCAATTGTTAATTAATCAGATCTAAACGCAGGTTAAACGCGAATAAGAAACCCAATCACTCGCGAACAGAAAACCACGAAACAACAATAAAAACAATGAATTATGTTTTATATTTTGTTTCTAAAGAGAAATGCATCATCTGCTGCCTAAGGGCGATATTAGCAAAACAATATTGTGAATTGTAGGTGCACCCCTATTTCCCCCGATCTAATATCTCGCATATCGTTATTTATATAGTGATTTATACTGGATAATATTTGTATACGATCTATTGATTTTAAAGCAAATATATTTCTTTTTCCTTTTGGTTTTATATTCTGAATTTGACTTAATTTAATAAAATCTATTTCCAAGCAATACTATTATTTGCAAGAATATTCCCAGCAACACGCCACACATAAAACTCGTATTTTATTTACCAGAAAATCCATTGTCGATTTTCCAAATCTCGTTATTTCTCATAAATAACGGATGTTGGCGTATTGCCCAGAGCAAAAGGATCTGGCTCCAACCGCACGGCCGGCGACATGGCGTTGCCGCCGCTGCGGGGGATTTAGATGTGCTGTTCTTTTTATTTAAAAACTCTCTACAGGAACCTGAGAAATGAAACTGAATAAATTAATGCTGGCAACCGTGATTGCTTTCGCTTCCGCATCTGTTGCGCATGCAGCACCAAATCAGGGCAGCGGTAAAGTCACCTTTACCGGCGAAATTATCGATGCGCCATGCAGCGTCGCGCCGGAATCCGTTGATCAGACCGTGCCAATGGGCCAGATCAGCAGCCGCATCCTGGCCAATCAGGGTAAATCCAGCATGCAGCCTTTCAACATCGAACTGAAAGATTGCTCCATCTCCACCATGAAAAACGTCAAAGTGACCTTTACCGGCACGCCTGATCCGATCAACAGCAAACTGCTGGCCCTGAGCGGCACCGCAACCGGCGCCGGCATCGTGATCTACGACAACCTGCACTCCAAAGAAGTGGAACTGGGCACCGCGACCGACGGCCAGGGCCTGAACGACGGCGACAACTCGCTGAAATTCGCCGCTTACCTGCAGGGCAGCAGCGCCTCAAGCACCGTGGTACCGGGCGACTTCACCAGCGTGGCGAACTTCACCCTGGCTTACCTGTAATACCCCACAGGGGATGTCTCAGGGCATCCCCCGCTTTATTGCATGCCGAGGATACCGGCAAGGGAACAGGGAAAGACAGGGAGACGCCAGTATGACTATCCGCCTTTGCGGCCTGTTGCTCATCGCGCTCAGCGTTGGCAACGCGGCGGCGGCAGCGAAAAATCAGGGCCACGGCAAAGTCAGCCTGGGCGGCACCATCGTCGAAACGCCGTGCGGCATCGCCAGCGACAGCCTGGATCAAACCGTCGATTTCGGGCTGATCTCCATGAGCGACGCCTCGCAGGACGGGCAGTCGGTGCTGATCGGCAGCCGCCGCCATTTCACGATCAAACTGGTGAACTGCGAGCTGGCCAGCCAGGTGAAGCCTGACTTCATCTATCGCGCGGCCAACGTCACGTTCGACGGCACCGCCGACAGCCGGGATCCTTCTCTGCTGGGCGTTTACGGCGAGGCGAAAGGGGTGGCTATCGAGCTGTTGACCGATGCCGGCACCCCGATCCCGCTCGGCAGCACGACGGCGGATTACCAGATTGTCGCCGGCGACAACACGCTGCGCTTCGGCGCGCAGTTGCGCCTGCATCCCGACAAGGCGCGGGCGGGCAGCTTCAGCTCTCTGGCCAAATTCACCCTGTCTTATCTCTAGCGCCGGCGGGCGCTGCACAGCATTACGTATTCAGGTCGTACGGATGACCTGCTATTGGGCGCGGACTTGCCATGAGTGATTATGCTATGACGTCATTACTGACACGGAAACACCTACCTCTCCTCGTCATTCTATCTTTCCTCTGGGTGCGTCCGGCATTTTCCGCCACGGAGTTCAATACCGACGTTCTGGACATCGGCGAGCGCAGCAAAGTGGATCTTTCGCGTTTCTCCGATGCCGACTACGTCATGCCCGGCGCTTATTTGCTGGACATCAAGATCAACCAGAAAACGCTGCCCCAGCGCAGCATTCAGTATTTCCCGTCGCCGGATAACAAAAGCGGCAGCCAGGTGTGCCTGCCGCCTGACCTGGTGGAAAAAATGGCGCTGAAAGAAGAAGCGGCCAAAAAAGTCACCCTATGGCACGACAACCAGTGCGCCGACATTCGCGGCATCAAAGGCGCGACCGTCTCCGATCGCATCGGCGGCGGCGTGCTGGCGATCACCATCCCGCAGGCGTGGATGAAATACTCCGATCCCGACTGGACGCCGCCCGAGCAGTGGGACGACGGCATCCCCGGCCTGCTGCTGGACTACAACCTGAGCGGCCAGTTAGGCAAGCAGAACCACAACAACAACACCGCCCAGAACCTGAGCAGCTACGGCACGCTGGGCGCCAATATGGGCGCCTGGCGCCTGCGCGCGGACTACCAGGCCAATTACAATCAGCAGGCCGGCGATCGCAGCACCGGTTTCGACTGGAACCAGATCTACGCCTATCGCGCGCTGCCGATGCAGGCCGCCAAGCTGACGCTGGGCGAGATCTACCTCGACTCCGGGGTGTTCGACGCCTATCGCTTCACCGGCCTCAACCTGGCCAGCGACGAGCGCATGCTGCCGCCCAACCTGCAGGGCTACGCGCCGGAAGTGCGCGGCATCGCCAAGAGCAACGCCAAGATCACCGTCTCGCAGGAAGGCCGCACGCTGTACGAAACCACCGTGCCCGCCGGGCCGTTCGCCATTCAGGATCTCAACAGCTCGGTGCGCGGCAAGCTGGACGTCAAGGTGGAAGAGCAAGACGGCACCGTCTCGACCTTCCAGGTGGATACCGCCACCATTCCGTACCTGACCCGACCGGGCTACGTGCGCTACAACGTGGCGCTGGGCAAAACCTCGGCCTACGACCACCGCACCCAGGGGCCGCTGTTTTCCGCCAGCGACTTCTCCTGGGGCCTGAGCAACGCCTGGTCGCTGTACGGCGGCGCGCTGCTCGGCGGCGACTATAACGCCTGGGCGCTCGGCCTCGGCCGCGATCTGAACGTGTTCGGCGCCATGTCGCTGGACGTCACCCAGTCGATCGCCCGCCTGCCCGGCGAACCGACCGCCAGCGGCATGTCGTTCAAGCTCAACTACGCCAAACGCTTCGACGAGCTGAACAGCCAGATCACCTTCGCCGGCTACCGCTTCTCACAGCGCAAGTTCATGAACATGTCGCAGTACCTGCAGGAGCGTTACGGCGATTACGACAAGAATTACAACGGCCGTCAGAAAGAGCTGTACACCATCACCGCCAGCAAAACCTTTATGGCGGAAGACAGCGCCAAGGCGATCACCGCCTACCTGACCTACTCGCACCAGACCTATTGGGATGCGCGAACTCAGGATCGTTACGGGCTGTCGGCCAGCAAGCTGTTCAGCGTCGGCGATATCAGCAACATCACCGCCTCGCTGTCGGCTTACCGCACCTATTACCAGGGCCGCACCGACGACAGCGTGATGCTCAACTTCACCGTGCCGATCGGCGATCGCCGGCGCGTCGGTTATGCGCTGCAAACCAACAATGGCGATGTCACGCAGACCGCGTCGTACAACGACTACAGCGATCCGGACAATACCTGGCAGGTCAGCGGCGGCTTTAATCAGTCCGGCAAATCGCTGGCGCGCGGGTACTACACCCATAACGCTTCGTTCGGCTCGCTGAACGCCAGCGCCTCTTACCAGCAGGACAGCTACTCGTCGATCGGCGGCTCGTTCCGCGGCGGCCTCACCGCCACCCGGCACGGTATCGCGGCGCACCAGAACTCGAGCAACGGCGGCAGCCGCATGATGCTCGACACCGACGGCATCGCCGGCGTGCCGATCAACAACGGCCGCGCCTACAGCAACCGTTTCGGGCTGGCGGTGATTTCCGACATCACCAGCTACTACAACACCGACACTCGCATCGACGTCAACAAGCTGGCGGACGACGTTGAGGCCACTCGCGCCGTGGTGCAAGGCACGCTGACCGAAGGCGCGATCGGCTACCGCCACTTCGAGGTGGTGAAAGGCAGCAAGCTGCTGGCCACCATTCGCCTCGCGGACGGCAGCGAACCGCCGTTCGGCGCCGCAGTGCTGAGCGAGAAAGGCCGCGAGGTCGCGGTGGTCAACGACGGCGGTTCGGTCTACCTGACCGGCGTGCAGCCGGAGGAAAAACTGGACGTCGCCTGGGAAGGCCAACGCCGCTGCCGCATCGTGATCCCGGGCGCCGCCAAGCCGCTGGACCAGCTGCTGCTGCCGTGCGCCACCCTGTAATCCGTAACGCTGAGAAATAATGACATGAACAAACACCCGATAACGCTACTGACCGCCGCCGGCCTGGCCCTGAGCGCCGTACTGCCCACCGCCGACGCGGCGATATCGCTGGATCGCACGCGCGCCGTCTATGTGAGCGACGCCAAATCGATCAGCCTGAATATCGTCAACGAAAACAAAGAGCTGCCTTTCCTGGCGCAGTCCTGGCTGGAGAACGAGCAGCACCAGAAAATCACCTCGCCGCTGGTGGTGCTGCCGCCGTTGCAGCGCGTGGAGCCGAGCGAACGCAGCGTAGTGCGCATCACCAAGACGCCGGAGGCGGATCGCCTGCCGCAGGATCGCGAGTCGGTGTTCTACTTCAACCTGCGCGAAATTCCGCCGAAAAGCACCAAAACCAACGTGATGCAGCTGGCGCTGCAAACGCAGATCAAACTGTTCTACCGGCCGAAGGCCATCGTCGCGCCCAAGGGCCAGGTGTGGCAGGAAAAGCTGGTGTTCCGTAAAAGCGGCGGCGCCATCACCGTCGACAACCCGACGCCGTTTTATATCACCCTGACCGGCATGACGCGGCAGACGCAAAAACAGGGCGGTGGCGCGATCGGCGGTTTTCAGCCGCTGATGCTGAAGCCGAAATCCAGCGAAAGCCTCAAGCTGCACGACACGGGCATGAACAGCTTCGTCATCACCTACATCAACGACTACGGCGGCCACCCCGAACTGCGCTTCGCCTGCAACGGCAACGTTTGCACCGCCGTGCCCGAGAAAAAATAAGGAGGTCCAGCATGGCTGAATTCACCGATCGACTGCGCCCGCTGCTGCTCGGCGCGCTGCTGTGCGGCGGCAGTGCGCTGGCGGCAACGCCGCTGGGCGTGATCGAAGGCACCACCGGCACCGTCAGCTTTCACGGCGGCCTGCTCAGCTCCCCCTGCAGCCTGACGCCGGACAGCCGGGATCAGTCCGTCGATCTGGGCGACGTCAGCGCACGCGACTTCCGCAACGCCGGCGATCGCAGCGCGCCGGTGCGTTTTCGCCTCTCGTTCCGCAACTGCCTGCTGGGCGCGCGCGCGTTGGCGGATAACCCGGCCGGCCCGCGCAACGGCGACGCCGGCCGCCTCTATCTGCAGGGAGAGCAGGCCGCGACGCTGGTGTTTCTCGGCGAAAGCGACGTCGACAACCCGTCGCTGCTGAAGTTGAACGGCGGCGTGCAGGGCATCGGCCTGCGGCTGCAAGACCAGCAGGGCCAGGCGCTGGAGCTGAATCAGCGCAGCCGCCCCTACATTCTGCAACCCGGCAGCAACACCCTGTGGTTCAGCGCCAGCGTGGAGTCCACCCAGCGGGCGGTGATGGCGGCCGGGTTCGCCGCCGTGGCGCACATTCAGGTGATTTACCTGTGAGGCTCGAGAACGCGATGAAAACTCAACTGACCAAACTCTGCCTGCCGCTGGCGATCGCCCTGGCGGCCCCCGCCGCCTGGGCCAACGGCTACGTCACGCCGGACGGCGGGCCGAAACAGTTCTATATCGATCTGAATCAAAGCAACATCACCAACCAGGTGGGGTTTACCAAACAGTTTCCCTATTCCTTAGGCGGTACCTATACCGGCAAGGCCTACTGCGATACGCCGATCCCCCGAAGCCCGCACTTTTACAAGTCGGATTCGGCGCTGCCCCCCTCGGACTACGGCAACGGCTTCTTGCAGTTGAACGACTTCCTGGATTTAAAAGCCGAAGTGTGGATTGCAGGTAATAAGAAGGCCTATGTCACGGTGCCTTTTTACAACGAATCCAACGAGTATCCCAATCACAGTTGCTCACCGCCCTATGTGCAGGTCAACAACTATGAAAGCGGTTCAAAAGGCCGCATCACCTTCCGGGTACGCAAAAAGATCATCAACGGCGTCGAGATTAACGATCGGCAGATCATCGAGATGTTCGGCCGCCTCGGCTCAACCGACGGCGGTTTCGGCCCCAATCCGATGGCGCAGGTGTTTATCCAGTCCGCGATCCTCTACGTGCCGGATAAATGCGTGGTGAACGAAGGCCAGTTGATCAACGTGGAGTTCGGCGAGATCGGCGGCAGCGATCTCAACGGCTCGAACTACCCGCAAAGCATTCCGGTGCGCTTCCAGTGCGAGGGCGGCAGCTTCGAGGACGGTACGCTAAACATCAAGCTGGCGGTGTCGGGCACGGCGGCCGCCTTCAGCAACGAGGTGTTCAAAACCGACAAGAACGATCTCGGTATCCGGCTGACGCACAACGGCCAGCTGGTTATCCCGAATGAGTTTTACCCGGTGCCGAACATCGGCAACGGCGGCTCCTGGAACCTGGTGGCGGCACCGTTCGCCAACGGCGGCGCAGAGATCGGCGAAGGGGAATTCAACGCATCGGCCACCATCGTGGCGGCATTCCAGTAACCGAGGGAGGAACGAAAATGCGTCTACGCGCTTTAGCGCTGCTGAGCTGCGTGCCCTGGTGGTTTACCGCCATGCCGGCGACGGCGAACACCGAGCTTATCGGCGCGCCGGTGCAGTTCCACGGCACCGTGGTGAGCCGCCCGTGCAATATCGAACCGCAGTCCGCCGATCAACTGGTGGAGATGGGCACGGTGATCGTCAAAACCCTGTACCGCTACGGCCACACCACGCCGGTGCCGTTCAGCATCAAGCTGACCGACTGCAAGACCACGGTGTTCAAATCCGTCAGCGTGACCTTCAGCGGCACCGAAGACGGAGAGCTGCCGGGCAAGCTGGCGATCAACAACGGCGCGAACGGCGCCGCCATCGCCCTGTTCGATCATCAGGGTGCAGATATCGATCTGAATAAGGCCACCAGCGCCGTCGCGCTGCAAAACGGCCCCAACAGCCTGAACTTCACCGCCTATGTGCAGGGGCGGCCAAGTGCAATTCAGAACCAAAGCATTACCGAAGGCGAATTCACGTCCGTCGCCAATTTTGTGCTGGCGTACCAATAAGCCCGCACCGCCCCAGGGAAATCAGGAAAACGACCGGCGCGCGAACGCCGGCGATTGGCCGTCACCGTTCGCTCCGGCGCGGTGACGCGGCCTTTTAAGGAGCCACCCATGCCAGATATTCGCTTCACGCTGTTCGACAGCGATAACTTCTACCAGCAGGGGCTGCGTCTGCTGCTGCAGGACTATCTGCACTCCCTGAACGAATGCCAACGCCGGTATCCGCAGTTCTCACCGCTGGCGCTGCAGGCGTTGGATAACATCGAAATCGTGTTCCGTACGCCGGAAGAGCGCTGGGGCTGCGCCTGCTGTTATCAGAGCCCCTACGGCATCCCGCGCCAGCGGCAGCTGACCCTGCTGATCCTCGACGACACGACCCAGCAACAGGTGAAAAACCTGCCGCCGCTGTTCAGCATCCATCGGCGCGATTCGGCCTACGCCATCCGCCTCAAGCTGCAAATGGCGTTGGAAAAATTCATCCAGCATCCGTGGATGGCGGTGCATGCCGCCGGCATGTGGAAATGCCAGGCCTGCCGCATCGCCGCGCTCAGCCACTGCGAGAAAAAGGTGCTGGGATTGATGAGCAGCGGCATGTCCGCCTGCAGCATCGCCGGCCTGCTGCAGCGCAGCCAGAAAACCATCAGCGCCCACAAGCGTTCGGCGATGCGCAAGCTGAACGTGCGCAAAAACAGCGAGTTGAATAAGGTGCTGCTGAATCAGCGGGGGCTTGGCTGAGCGACAACAGGCTCGCGAGTGACGCCAGAGTGGTTTACTCTGAATGCTCATTTTCACTCTATCAAGCGAGCCGGAATACATGCCCAGAACAGCCAAAGTCGTTGACATCCCCGCCATCGGCGAGCTCGATCGCCTGGCGGGCCAGCTTAGCCACCAGCTGGCGCAGGCCCTGCGCCAGGCCATCCATCGGGGCGATCTGAAAGCGGGCGATCTGCTGCCCTCGACGCGCCGGCTGTCGGCGGCGCTGAATCTGGCACGCGGCACGGTCTTGGAAGCATTCGCTCAGCTAACGGCGGAAGGCTTTCTCGAACCGCAGCCCGGCTCCGGCACCCGGGTCGCTCACTATCAGGCGCCGCGCCGCACGCCGCACGCCATCGTGCAGGCGAGCTCGGCGGTAGCGGTGCCGCTTTCTTCACAGGCGCAGCATCTGGCGCGCTTCGCCGCCCAGGCACGGGCGCTGCCGCCGGTGCCGTTCACCGTCTCGGTGCCGATCGGTGATACCGCGCCCGACGATGTCTGGCGGCGGCTCGGCAACCGCATCCGGGCGCGCGGCCCCGGCGCCCCGTCGGGCTACGGCGATCCGCTGGGCGCGTTGCCGCTGCGCGAAGCCATCTGCGACTATGTGCGCCGTTCCCGCTCGGTAAACTGCACGCCGCAGCAAATCCTCATCACCTCCGGCACGCAACAAGGGCTCTATTTGGCCGCCCAGATCCTGCTGGATGCCGGCGACAGCGCCTGGGTCGAAGATCCCGCCTACGCCGGCATTACCGCCATTTTCGACAGCCTGTTTCGCGATCGGCACATGATTAGGGTGCCCGTCGCCGACGACGGCATCGACGTTGCCGCCGGCGTGCGTCTGGCCGCCGACGCCCGCGCCGCCTTTGTCACGCCGTCGCATCAATATCCGCTGGGCATGCCGATGAGCATGGCGAAAAGAAGCGCCCTGCTGGCCTGGGCCAAAGAGCGGCAGGCCTGGATCGTGGAAGACGACTACGACAGCGAGATGCGCTACGCCGGTCACCCGTTCCCTTCGCTGCAGGGACTGGCGCCCGAACGGACGCTCTATCTCGGCACCTTCAGCAAGGTGCTGTTCCCTTCGCTGCGGCTGGGTTACGCCGTCGTGCCGCCGTCGCTGGTCGACGCCTTTTGCGGCGCCAGGATCCTGATGGATCGCCATCCACCCAGCGCGGATCAACACGTGCTGGCCGCCTTTATCGCCGAAGGGTATCTCGACCGCCATATCCGCAAAATGCGCGGCGTCTACGCCGAGAAACGCCGGGTGCTGATCGAGGCGATCAACACGCATATCCCCGCGGAGCTGGCGGTAGTGCAGCCCTGCGATCAGGGCATGCACATGGTGCTGTGGCTGAGGAAAGATCTCGATGACGTGCGGGTCGCCCAATGCGCCAACGAAGCCGGATTGGCGCTGCGGGCGGTGTCGCCGATGTATGCGCCCGGCCACGGTGAGCCGGGTCTGGTGCTGGGATTGGGCGGTTACGCCGACCGCCAGGTTCAACAGGCGGTGGAACGGCTCGAACAGGTGATCCTGGCCTGCGCCGGTAGCGGCGCCTAGCGGGAAAAACGTTTGGCGCCGAACACGCAAACCACCACGCCGGCCATCACGGCGATCATCATCGGCTGGACGGTCTCATGCAGCAGCCAGCCCGCCAGCGCCAGGCCGAAGAACGGCTGCAGCAGCTGCAACTGTCCGACGGCGGCGATGCCGCCCTGCGCCAGGCCGCGATACCAGAAAATAAACCCAATCCACATGCTGAACACCGAGACGTAAACCAGCGACAGCCAGGCGGCGCCGCTGATCGCAGGCCAACCGGCCGGCGCCGCCAGCCAGGTGGCCGCCAGCGTCAACGGCAACGCCACCACCAGCGCCCAGGAGATCACCTGCCAGCCGCCGATCCGGCGCGACAGCACCGCCCCTTCGGCATAGCCCAGGCCGCACAGCAACACCGCCCCGACCATCAGCGCATCCCCTTGCCAGGCACCGCCGCTCCCCTGGCTCAACGCGAAAGCGCCCACCAACACGGCGCCGACGCCTGAAAAAGCCCAAAAAGCGGGCTTGGGCCGTTCTCCGCCGCGCAAAACGCCAAAACCGGCGGTCGCCAGCGGCAGCAGGCCGATGTACACCAGCGAATGCGCCGACGTGGTGTGCTGCAGCGCCAGCGCCGTCAGCAGCGGAAAACCGATGACCACGCCGAGCGCCACAAACAGCAGCGGCGGCAAATCGGCCCGCGTCGGCCGCGCCTGCCGGGTGATCAGCAACGCACACAGGGCCAGCAAGGCGGCGATCGCCGCCCTGACCGCCGTCAGAAACAGCGGATCGAGCTCCAGCACCGCCACTCGCGTGGCGGGCAGCGAGCCGCTGAAGATCATCATGCCGAGGAAGCCGTTCATCCAGCCCTGGGCCGAATGCCCGGCGGCGGGATGTGCAGGGGAAACAACGAGAGTTTTTTCAGACTGACTGTCCATCATGTGAACGCTCCGCACGCCTGAGGCATACCGAAATCGGCAACCCGCGAGGCGATGTCATAGTGAAAGAGAACATCGTTCCCCGGCGTCGCTTGCCGGGGCCAGGTTCTATTTTTCAGATAAAGCGGTTCACAGACAGGTCCAGATAGCGAAATTTTCACTGTGCCGGTTAGCAAAGCGCGCCGCTAACGCCAAAGAAGGGCGTTTTTCGGGCTGTCCTTGGCCGTTTGGCGGCTCTGCCTGCGGGGTATCATGGACTTTTATGCGTTTTTGCAGAACAGGACAAGGTGCGGTGCCGTGGTGAAACCCTTCTTACGCAGTGGCAGTTTGGATGATGTGCTGGCTTTAGGCGAAAACGGGCAACCGGTCTACGCCTGCGCGCAGCAGCTGCGGGAAACCCTGCGTCTTCGCCGGCAGCAGCAGGCCGCCGACTGTCTGGCGATCCCCCAGCCGAACGAAAGCGGCACCCGCATCGACTGGTATGCGCCCTTCCCCGGCAAGGTCACCTCCTGGCTGGCGGCGAGCGACGCCCAGCGCACGCAGGCGGTGCGCCACCTGGAACACTGCCTGACGACCTTCCGCAGCCTGACGGAACAGGCCCAGGCGACCGATCACCCCAGCCATCGCCTGTTCGGCGCGCTGCTGGCCAAAGCGATGCACATGCCCGATCCCAACCACGTTTATCTGGTGGACGACCGGCCGGTGCTGACCTTCTGGGGCTTTATCAAGCCGCAGGCGCAGAGCCCGGACGATCCGTTGGCCTGCCTGCGCCCGATCGAAGCAGAGGTGAAAGTCGAAGTGGAAAAACCGGCGCCGATCGCCGCCGCACCGCGTAAACCGGCCGTTGTCGAACCGGTAAAACCGGCCCCGGCCGCCGAGCCCGAACCGGTGCCTGCCCCGGCAGCGCCTATCGCCCCCCCTGCCGCCGTTCGCCCGCGCCGGCGCCACGCGCTGTGGCTGTTGCCCGTACTGCTGCTAGGCAGTGCGGCGCTGGCCGCCTGGCTGCATCGCTCGCCGCCGCAACCGGCGATGCCGACTGAGGTGCAGCATCCGGCGCCGCCGGAAAAAACCGCCGCGCCGTTGCCCAAGCTGCGCTTGCCGCTGGCGCACGCGACGCTGATGCCGCCGCCACCGGCGCCGGTCATCCCGCAGCCGGCGGACAAAAATGCGCTGGTGCTGCCGCCCGAGGCGGTGAAGGCCGGCTCCACCCGTTTCCTTAACGGCAAATGGCGCGCCACGGTGGCGCTGAAAGACCCGATCACCGGCAAACGCCCCGGCCTGCAATACCGTCTGAACGGCGGCAAAGGCAACGCCATCATCGCCTACGGCGACGGCGTCAGCTGCCGGGTGGCGGTCGAAGCCGGGCTGATGCAGTCCGGCAATCTGGTGATCAACAGCCGCACCAAGGCGCGCTGCAGCGACGGTAGCCGCTACCAGATCCCGGAGATCGTTTGCCGCCAGGGCGAAACCGGCGCGGCGGAGTGCACCGGCCGCTACGATGCGGACACCACCTATCCCATGACGTTCAAGCGCGAGAGTAAATGATGCTGGCACCCCTTACGGACTACAAACACGGCATTACGCTGATTCAGGACAGCGGCATTCAGTTTCTGGACTTTGCCCTGACGCCGCTGCTGGACGCCGAGTTTCCCGGCAAATTCGTGCGCAAGACCGCCAGCGGCCCGCTGCTGCGCCTGCAATGGGAGGCCGAGAGCGGCAAATACCAGCTGCCGGCCGTGGGCGACCAGGCCGCCGAAGTGGTGCGGCCGGAGTTCAGCTATCCGCTGCAGCAGTCGCTGCGCCTGCTGGATAAGCTCTGGCTGCCGCTGCCCTTCTTGCGCCACACCCCGGCGGGCCTGTTTTTGTCGGGCCCGGACAACTGGGCGCGCCTGCAGGTGGTGCAGCTGGATGAACCGGATCAGGACGGCAACCTGCTGCGCGTGGTGCTGGCCTTCGACACCCGCGCCGCCGCGCCCGGCCAGGAGACGCTGGCGCCGGGCGAAAGCGATCTCGGCACCGGGCTCAACTTCGCGCTGGCGCACCGCAACCACGAACTGGGCGAGTTTCTCGATCTGACCTGGGTAGACGGCTGGCTGCGCGAAGCGTTCAGCCAGCGCGCCGCCGAGCGGGAGCAGCGTGCCGAAGTGGAGATCAACGCCGGGCTGAAAACCTTCGAGTATCAGGCGCACTACCTCAATCTGCTGCACATGCTCGGCCATCAGCTGGCGGTACCGCAGATAAAGATGGTGGCGGCGACGCTGCAGCAACCGGCGATCGACGTCGATCTGGTGCTGGACGTCGGCAACTCGCACACCTGCGGCGTGCTGGTCGAAGACCACCCGGAAGAGAGCAACGGCCTGAAGCAAACCTACGAGCTGCAGCTGCGTTCGCTGTCCGAACCGCACCGCGTCTACAACGAACTGTTCGAGAGCCGGGTGGAGTTTTCTCAGGCCAGCTTCGGCAAGCCGCATCTGTCGTTCCAGAGCGGGCGCGACGACGCCTTCCAGTGGCCCTCCATCACCCGCGTCGGCCGCGAAGCCGCGCAGCTGGCGCAGCGGCGAACGGGCCATGAAGGCACTACCGGCATTTCCAGCCCGCGCCGCTACCTGTGGGACGAGGAGCGCTATGCGCCCGGCTGGCGCTTCAACGAGCGGCACGAGCCGATGGCCGCCGCCGCGCCGTTGACCACCCTCATCAACGACGAAGGCGTGCCGCTGTCCGCCCTGCCGACGGCGCAACGGCTGCCAGTGTTCGCCGCCCATTACAGCCGCAGCGCGGTGATGACGCTGATGCTGAGCGAGCTGCTGGCGCAGGCGCTGATGCAGATCAACAGCATCGCCCAGCGCAGCCGCATGCCGAACGCCGCCGCGCCGCGCCGTTTGCGCGCCATCATTCTGACGCTGCCTTCGGCCATGCCGAAGCCGGAGCGCGAGATCTTCCGCCGCCGCATGCAGGAAGCGATCGGGCTGGTGTGGAAGTCCCTCGGCTGGCACCCGCAGGATGCGCCGTTCGACGGCGCGCACGTCCGCTTCCCGGTGCCTCAGGTGCAGATGGAGTGGGACGAGGCCACCTGCGGCCAGATGGTCTATCTGTACAATGAAACCCAGGTGAACTTCGCCGGCCGCACCGACGCCTTTTTCGCCGCCATGGCCCGGCCCGACCGGCCGCTGGCGCCGGGTGAGCAGGCGGGAAAAACGCTGCGCATCGCCTCCATCGACATCGGCGGCGGCACCACGGATCTGGCGATCACGCACTATTCGCTCGACGACGGCGTGGGCAACAACATCAAAATCAACCCGCGCCTGCTGTTCCGCGAGGGCTTTAAAGTCGCCGGCGACGATATCCTGCTGGACGCCATCCAGCAGTTTATCCTGCCCGCCGTGCAGCAGGCGTTCGAAGCCGCCGGCGTGAGCGCCGCCCCGGCGTTGATGGACAGGCTGTTCGGCAACGAAGGGCGCATGGACGGGCTTTCTACCCTGCGTCAGCAGGCGGCGCTGCAGATTTTCATGCCCGCCGGACGCGCGCTGCTCGGCGCCTATGAAGAATACGATCCGCTGGACAGCCGGGCGGAAATCGCCGCCAGCCTGGGCGATCTGCTGCCGCAGCCGCCGACGCCGCAGGTGCTGGCGTTTATCAACGGCGAGGTGCAGCGCGAAGCCGACAGCGACGCCTTCGATATTCTGCACACCCCGCTGGTGATCCGCCTGGCCGATCTGCACACCGCCTTCTTGTCCGATCGCATCGGCATCGGCCGCTGCCTGCGCCTGCTGGCCGAGGTGGTGGCGCTGTATACCTGCGACGTGCTGCTGTTGACCGGCCGCCCGGCGCGTTTCCCCGGCGTGCAGGCGCTGCTGCGCCATCTGCAGCCGCTGCCCGCCAGCCGCATTCTGCCGCTCGAGGGCTACCACACCCGCAGCTGGTACCCGTTCAACAAACGCGGCCGCATCGACAACCCGAAATCCACCGCCGCGGTAGGTGCCATGCTGTGCCTGTTGGCGATCGACCTGCGCCTGGAGAGCTTTTACTTCAACGTCGGCGATTTCCAGCCCTACTCCACCATTCGCCATCTGGGCATGCTGGACGGCAACAACATGCTGGCGGACGATAACGTCTATTACCGCGACATCGATCTGGATCGCGCCGACTTCGTGCTCGACCCCGCCGGCAGCTTCCAGCTGCGCGGCCCGCTGCGCCTGGGCTTCCGCCAACTGGACAACGAACGCTGGCCGGCCTCGCCGCTCTATACGCTGACCATTAATGACGCCCAGCTGGCGCGCAAACTGGCCGGCGATGCGGTGATCACCCTGCGGCTGGCCATTACCGCCAGCGCCGAACAGGGCGCAGAAAGCGTCAAGATCGCGCAGGCGTTGCTGGCCGACGGCAGCCCCGTCCCGGCGCACCACCTGCAACTGAAACTCAATACCCTGGCTGCCAGCGCCTCCGGCGCGACCCACTACTGGATAGACAGCGGGAGCATTTACCCACGATGAAAGCTACCACTACCGCCCAATCGGCCCCGAACCACGCACTCAGCACCGGCATTCTGCAGGCGATCGCCTGGGTGGACGCCGCGCGCCGGCAGTCCACCCGTTTGGAACAGGAAGCGGATCGCCTGACGCTGCGCCTGCGCCGTTGCCATAACCGCGCGCTGCAATTGGCGAATGCGCAACCTGAGCAGGTCGCTATCGGCCTGTACGGCCACAACGCCGCCGCCAAGGCCCACCTGCTGGCGGCGCTGGCCCCCGGCGCAGAAAGGCTGCACGCAGACGCCGCGCTGGCGGTGCGTTACGGCGCCGCCGCGCCGTCGCCGTGCGCCGAGTATCCTCTCGCCCTCGCGCTGCTCGATGAAGCGCAATGGCTGGCCATCACGCTCGATGCCGCCGCGATGGGCGGCTTCCGGCTGGACTGGGACGCCCGCGCGATCGCCGGCCATCTGCAAGCGTTGGCGCGCCACCGCCAAACCGTCGCCCTCGACGGCCTCAGCGACAGCGATGTGCTGACGCTGTGGGATAGCCAACGCCGCCACGGCGACAAGGGGCAACAGACGCTGGACAGGCATTTCTGGCCGCAGGCCGTGGCGCTGGCGCCGCAGTTGAGCATTGACGATCGTGCGCGCCTGTTTGCGCCGCTGTGGGGAGAGGAAACAACGCTGACGGCGCGTTATCGCCAGCTGGCACACACGCTGCATGCCCTCGGCGGCAGCCGACAGGTTCATGCTCCGCACCGCGCCTTGCCGCTGCTGGCTGCGAGCGCCACAGCGGAAAACGCGACGATCGTCGTGATGGCCGAACACGGCGGGGAACGGGAGATCGCGCTGAGCGATCTGACCTGGCTGACCGCCGAAGTCACCACCGTTCTGCCGCAAACGGCGCAGACGGGCCTGCCCGCCGACGTGGCGCTGATCGACCTGCCCGGCAGCCGCGCTTGCCCGCAGGCGGAACCGACGCAGCGGCTGCAACAGGCGAAACGCGCCCATTTGCTGACCCGCTGTGCAGACGGCCTGCACGCCAACCTGTTGCTGGTAGCCGATGCGGCCGCCACGCCACAGGACGCCGCCCGCATCGGCCAGGCGCTCTCCAACTGGGTCAACCAGACTCAAGGGGAAACCCCGGCGCTGCGCCAACGCCGCAAACCCGGCCTGATCTGGGCGATCACGCCGTTTGATCAACGCGGGGAAGGCAAAACGCGCCCCGACGACGCCGTACAGCGCCAGGTCGGCGAGCCCGGCGACAGCTGGGCCACGCTGCTGGCGCTGGATGAACAGGATTGCCGCCGTATGGTGAGCTACCTGACCGCTCAGGCGCGCCCGGCCCAGAAGCAAGCGCGCCTGCTCGAACAGCGCGAAGAATTGCAGCGCGAGCTGACGGAAAGCCTGCTCGGCAACTGGCTCACCGCCGCCGATCCACACGCGGCGCAGCAACGCGGCCAGCAGCTGCTGCGAGCGCTGCAGGCGCAGGCCGGCCGCCACGGCGAACTGCTGGAACGGCTGTTACCGCAGCGCGATACGTTGCGCCAGCTTTATCAGCAACAGCAGCACGCCGCGCCGGCCCCGACGGCGACGCCAGCGCCGTTCGGGCTCGATATCGATCTGTTCGGCGCACCGGAAACCCCGGCGCCCGGCGAGCCCCCCGCGTCATCCTTTGCCGCGCGGGTATTCGCGGATTGGATCAACCATCTGCGCAGCCTGCCGGACAGCCGTCGGTTGCTGGAGCTGCTCGGCGTCGAAAAGCCGCACCTGGAACTGCTGGTTGATGCGCTGATCGGCGCCGCCTGCCGCCTGCGGCTCGATGATGAGCTGGAGAACGCGCTGTGCGCCGGGGGCCTGCCGGAACAGAGCGAAGATCGGCAAATCAGCCAGGCGCTGGCGATACTGGGCGACTTTGTCGCCTGGCTCGGTTTCCAGCGGCGCGATGCGGCAACGCGCCCCGAGAGCCGCGTCAATCCCGGCCAGCCGATCTTTACCCCACCGCCGCAGCCGGCGGTGGACTGGAGCCGCCAGCAGCGGTTAACCCGGCTGGCGCCGACGCCGACCAAAAACACCGCGTTTTATATCTATGACTGGCTGATCGGCCTGCAAACCCTGCTGGCGGAGAATGCGGCGACGGAGAGCGCACTCGGCGAGGCGCAGCGCGCGGCGTTGGAAGAGATCGTGGCGACTCTGCGCTAAGCGGCGGCTCTGGCTGCAATAGGGGGAGAAAACAGGATAAATCGGGCGTTGCCGATTATGCTGATGAGTAACGCCGCGATTCTGGGAGAAAATCATGCCCCCTTTCAGCCTGAAGACTATCGACCATGTGGTTCTGCGCGTGCGCGATATGCAGAAAAGCCTGCATTTTTATACCCAGATCGTCGGCTGTGATATCGCCAAACGGCGGCCGGATTTGGGGCTGATGCACCTGCGCGCCGGGGCGGCCATGATTGATCTGGTCGACGTTAACGGCCAGCTTGGAAAAAAAGGCGGCGATGCGCCCGATCCTCACCGGCAAAATGTCGATCACCTCTGCCTGCGCATCGATCCTTTCAACGAAGACGAACTGCTGGCCTATCTGCGATCGCAAGGGATCGCCGTCGATCCCGCTGAAACGCGCTACGGCGCGGAAGGCGACGGGCCGTCGATTTATTTCAGCGATCCGGACGGCAATCGCATCGAGCTTAAGGGGCCGGCGATCGGCTAGATCCTGGCGCTCCCGTGGATGTCGGCCAGCCGTTGGCTATCCACCACCCGCAGCGATTTGTTTTTAAACTGAATAATACCGTCCGCCGCGAGCTGCGCCAGCGCGCGGCTCAGCTGCCTGACGGAGATCCCCAATCTGCCCGCCAGCAACTCCCTGTTTTCGAGCTGAATCTGCAAGCCTTCCTGCTTTATTTTAAATAACAAAAATTTGCGCAGCTTATATTCTGCCGTTAAGCCGCCGCTCGCATGCAGCAATGAAGCGTTAAGCAGCTTGTCGCTTAACTGCCGGCACATAAAGGCGAGGAAAACAGGATCGTGCATGGCCCGCTCTTTGATGGCCTCGATAGGCAGCGTGAAGATCAGCGCGTCCGTAACCGCCTGTACGGTGCTGAACACCGCCCGCTGCGCCTGGGAGAACAGCTCCAGATCGCCTATCACGGAGAAATCCGTTTCGAAGGAAAAGACGATGTGCATGCCGTTCACATCGTAATTCTCAACCTGCAATTTTCCCTGCACGAGAAAAAACAGGTGGGTCAACCGATCGCTTTGCGTCACCAGGTATTCACCGGCCTCGACCCTGACCAGGCGCAGGGCGGCCAGCAGCGGGGGCGAAAGCGCCGTTCGCAGATCGTGAGCTTCGATAAACGCTTCTTTCAGCTTGCTGTCACCGACAGTTTTCACGGCGATTCACTCCCAGGGTTTATCCGTTAACGTTTTGCATCCTATCTTTTCGGCTGCGCCCAGAATAGCCGGCGCACTTCAGAACGAAACAGGACATCTGACCTTTTTTGCCTCGGGCCGTCTGGGTATTTTCTCCGCAGACCCCACCCAAGGAGAGTGCCATGCGACATATTTTGATAGATACCGATACCGCCTCCGACGATGCTGTCGCCCTGCTGATGGCGTTGCGCGAGCCTGACGTGAGGGTGGAAGCGATCACCACGGTCGCAGGCAACTGCCCGCTTGAACAATGCGTCAAAAATGCGCTTATCTGCGTGGAAAAAGCGGGAACCTATGCCCCTCCGGTATACGCCGGCATGGCGAAACCGCTGTTCCGCACGCGCTATCACTCGCACCACATTCACGGCGAAGACGGCATGGGCGACATGGCCTTGCCCGATCCGCAGCTGACCGCCGACCCCATGCATGCCGTGGACGCCATCATCGACTGCGCCGCACGACGCCCTGGCGAGTTGGAGATCGTCACTCTCGGGCCGCTGACCAATCTCGCGATGGCGGTGCTAAAAGCGCCCGCGCTGGCCGAACAAGTGAAAAGGGTTTATGTCATGGGCGGTTCCGGGCTGACGCCGGGCAATATTACCCCGCTGGCCGAATTTAACTTCTACGCCGACGCCGAGGCCGCCCATCTGGTGCTGAATGCCGGGCTGCCCCTCACCCTCGTCGGTTGGGAGATCGGGATGGGGGAAGCGTTTATTGGCGAGGACGATATTGAACGATTGCATCATCTCGGCGAACTGGGGCGCTTTGCCGTGCGCTGTAATCGCACGCTGATGGCGTTCAACGCCAGGCGCACAGAGCGTAAAGGCTTTGATTTGCCCGATCCGACCACCATGGCGGTGGCGCTCTACCCGGACATCGTCGAGACCAGTCTGGAGGCGTATTCCTGGGTAGAATATAAAAGTGAAAGGTCTTACGGCCATTACGTCATTGATTCCACCCATCTGACCGGCGAACCGGCCAATGCCCGCGTGATCACCCGCATTAAACCCGGCCGGTTTAAAGAAAAACTGTTTTCGTTGTTATCTCAGCCGTTAATGAAATAAGTGGCCCGTATGAAATTAGATCCAAGAAAATTGAAGAAAGTGGAATTACACGTCCATTTGGATACCTGTTTAAGCTACCACTATGTCAAAAAGATCGACCCGCAAATAACCAGAACGGCCTTTAATCGGCAATTTATCGCGCCGAAACGATGCGCCGATCTCGGAGACTTTTTAAACAAGATCGCACCGCAAATAGACCTCCTGCAGACGCGCCAGGCGATAGCGCTGGCCGTCGATGACTTGTTCGCGCAGCTGGCGGCGGATAACGTCATCTATGCGGAAGTGCGCTTTGCCCCGCTGCTGCATACCCGGATGGGGTTGAGCGGTGAAGCGGTGGTCGAGACGGTGCTCGCCGCGATGCGTGACGCCGCGCAAACTTACGGCGTCGCCGCCGGGCTGATCCTGTGCACGCTGCGGCATTTCGATGCGGCCGCCAGCCTGCAAACCGCCGGGCTCGTGGTTAACTTTCTGGGCCGCGGCGTGGTCGCGCTGGATTTGGCCGCCGACGAAGCGCGTTACCCGCTGGCCAATCACATAGCGGCCTTTCGGGCGGTGCGCGAAGCCGGCGGCAACGTCATCGCCCACGCCGGTGAGGCGAAGGGCGCCGACAGCGTACGGGAAACGCTGGATAGGCTGCAGGTGTCGCGCATCGGCCACGGCGTCAGGAGCATCGAGGATGCTGCGCTTATCGAGCGCCTGGTAGCCACCGGCGTCCTGCTCGAGATCTGCCCCAGCTGCAATCTCGTCTGCAATCTGTTCGACAGCATCGACAGTCACCCGATAGACCGGCTGAAAAGGATGGGAGTGCGGCTGAACGTGAATACCGATGCGCGCACCGTCGCCGATACCACGCTGAACAAAGAGTACCAGCTGTTGCATGACGCCTTCGGCTGGCAGGATGACGATTTTAACCGCAGCAACCGACAGGCGTTGGAAGCGAGTTTTCTCGACGGCGATACTAAAATTAAATTAATAAATCAGCTCAAGGCCGGGCCAATGTGACCCGGTACGTTTCAAGGCTGAGCGGGTTTTAACGCCCCTGCGCCGCCAACGCCTGGGCGCAGGCCCAGGCCGAGCTCCAGGCCCACTGGAAGTTGTAGCCGCCCAACCACCCGGTCACGTCCACCACTTCACCGATAAAATAGAGCCCCGGCGCCTTGTGGGCTTCCATCGTCTTGGAGGAAAGTTCGTTGGTGTCGACGCCGCCGAGCGTTACTTCCGCCGTGCGATAGCCTTCGGTGCCGTTCGGCTGCACGCGCCAGTTCTGCAACAGATCCACCAGCGCCGCCTGCTGCGGCGCATTCAGCTGCTTCAGCGTGGCCTCCGGCAGTTGTCCCAACGTTTGCAAGCATTCCACCAGCCGCTTCGGCAAGTGCAACGCCAGGGTGTTTTTCAGGCTTTGATTCGGATGCTGGCGGCGCTGGTCATCCAGGAAGGCCGCCAGATCCAGCTCAGGAAGTAAGTTAACGCTCACATACTCACCCGGCTGCCAGTAGCTGGACAGCTGCAACACCGCCGGGCCGGACAGGCCGCGATGGGTGAACAGGATGCTTTCACGGAAGCTGACGCCGTTCTCGGCGGTGATCACTGCCGGCACCGAGACGCCGGACAGCGTCTGCACATGCTCCAGCAGCGGCTTATGCAGGGTAAAAGGCACCAGCCCGGCGCGCGTCGGCAGCACCTTGAGGCCGAACTGCTCCGCCAGCTTGTAACCGAACGGCGAAGCGCCCAGCCCCGGCATGGACAAACCGCCGCTGGCCACCACAAGTGAGCGAGCACTTACTTTTTCACCATTCAGCGCCAGCGCGTAGCCATGTTCGGTTTTCTCCACGCCCAGCACTTCGCTGCGCAGGCGCATCGTCACCTGGCCCAGTTCGCACTCTTTGACCAGCAGATCCACCACCTGCTGCGCCGAGTCGTCGCAGAACAGCTGCCCCAGCGTTTTTTCATGGTAGGCGATGCCGTAGCGGTTGATCAGATCGATGAAGTCCCACTGGGTGTAGCGCGCCAACGCCGACTTGCAGAAGTGCGGGTTGTTCGACAGATAGGCCGCCGGCTCGGCATACATATTGGTAAAGTTGCAGCGCCCGCCGCCGGACATCAGGATCTTGCGGCCCGGTTTTTTGCCGTTGTCGAGCAGCAACACGCGGCAACCGAGTTGCCCCGCCTGCGCGGCGCAAAACATGCCGGCGGCGCCCGCCCCAATCACTACGACATCAAACTGTTCCACCTGAGCCTCACTTATCAAAACCACAATCGCGACAAAAGAGCGCCATATTACGCCGTTTCGCCGCCGGTCACCGCCAAATTCACGGCGGCAGATTGTAAAGCCCCGGCGCCGCCAACGCCATAGTAAGAAAATATTACAGAGGTCAGAGGAGAATAACGCGTTGATATTCCATATTTTTGTTATAGACACGCCCTCATTTCGTCATGTCCAAATCAAAAAAACGTCATATTTTCCTTTTCCCCGGCCCCGGTTGTCACTGATAATGCGCGGCGTTCATGTCCACAAACTGGCGTAACGCTTATGCTGCATTTGTTCGCTGGCCTGGATTTCCATACCGGCCTGATGTTAATTCTCGCATTGTTGTTCGTGTTGTTTTATGAAGCCATCAACGGTTTTCATGATACGGCCAATGCGGTCGCTACAGTTATTTATACCCGCGCCATGCGCTCGCAACTTGCGGTCGTGATGGCAGGTTTGTTCAACTTTCTTGGCGTAATGCTCGGCGGTTTGAGTGTTGCTTACGCCATCGTCCATTTGCTGCCTACCGATCTGTTGTTGAACGTCAGTTCAGCACACGGATTAGCCATGGTCTTCTCCATGCTGTTGGCGGCAATCATCTGGAACCTCGGCACCTGGTATTTCGGTCTGCCGGCCTCCAGTTCCCATACGCTGATAGGCGCAATCATCGGTGTCGGTTTAACCAACGCCCTGATGACCCACACTTCGGTGGTGGATGCGCTTAACGTCCCGAAAATGATTGGTATTTTCCTTTCTCTGCTGTTCTCGCCGCTGGTCGGCATGATGGTGGCGGGAGTGATGGTGTTCGCCTTGCGCCGCTATTGGAGTGGCACCAAGAAACGCCAGCGTATCCACATGACCCCTGCGGAACGTGAAAAGGTCGACGGCAAACGCAAGCCGCCGTTCTGGACCCGTATCGCGCTGATCCTGTCGGCGATTGGCGTCAGCTTCTCGCACGGCGCCAACGACGGCCAGAAAGGCATCGGCCTTATCATGCTGGTGCTGATCGGCGTTGCGCCGGCCGGCTTCGTGGTCAATATGAATGCAACCGGCTATGACATCACCCGTACGCGTGATGCCGTGACCCACCTGCAGCAATATTACCAGCAGCACGGCGACGCGCTGTCGCATGCGGTGTCGCTGACGCCGCTGGTGCCAAGCCCGGATGATGAAGCTGCGCCGAACAAGCCAGCTGAGTTCCACTGCGACAGTTCGCGCGCCATGCCGGCGATCGAGCTGGCTCAGGGCATGCTGACCAACCTGCAAAGCTACGATCAGCTGACGGTTGAGCAGCGCAGCCACCTGCGCCGCCTGCTGATGTGCGTGACCGACACGGCGGATAAAGTCGCCAAGCTGCCGGAAACCTCATCCGCCGACCAGCGCTTCCTGAAGAACCTGCGTCAGGATCTGCTGCAGACCGTCGAGTACGCGCCGATGTGGATCATCGTCGCCGTCGCGCTGGCGCTGTCGCTCGGCACCATGGTGGGCTGGAAACGCGTGGCCACCACCATCGGCGAGAAGATCGGCAAGAAAGGCATGACCTACGCCCAGGGCGTGTCGGCCCAGATGACCGCAGCGCTGTCGATCGGCGTGGCGAGCTATACCGGCATGCCGGTCTCCACCACCCACGTCCTCTCTTCGGCGGTTGCCGGGACGATGATCGTGGACGGCGGCGGCGTGCAGAGCAAAACCGTGAAGAACATCCTGTTGGCCTGGGTACTGACCCTGCCAATCTCGATTCTGCTTTCCGGTGCGCTGTATTGGGTCGCGTTGAAGCTGATCTAAGCGATAAGCATCATGAGAAAGGCGGCCGAAAGGCCGCCTTTTTTTGCCTGCATCAAGGGAAACAGGAAGGCATTAATACCAAATCATCAGCGCTATCAGGCTGATGACCACCAGACCGCACAGGGCCGAGGTCAGCATAAACTGCCCGCGCACCCGCTCGCAGCGGCGAATAAACTCCGGATCGTGGTGCTCGACATAGCGTTGCGCAAAGATATAGCGCACCAGCCTCAGCTGCTTGCTGGGTTGCCCGTGGGCGGTGAAGAAACCGCCGCCGTCAACGTATTGGTACAGCAGCGGGTCACAGCCGCGCAATACCACCAGCAGCGCGCGCAGAGAAGAGTAATACCGCACCATGTTTACCACACACACCACACATAAGGCCCAAAACAGCGCGACGGTACTGATCATGATTGCCCCCTCAAGGCGTTGTTATCCGCGGCCATCCGCCGGGTCCAACCGCCCTACCTCATTACCCGATACTCTGCTGGAGCTTACCGCTCTCATCCCCTTTTTTGCCTGCACGGGCCACGCCCATAACCCACCGCCTCCGGAGACGTTACCGCACCGCACAGAGAGATTTGCACAGCGTGGTTCCACTCAGAGGGGAAATGATGAGGCCCATATCCATCATTGTAGGTTAATGAAACGCAAACTGGCCTGATCAGTGGATAAAATTTACCGCCCCGCGCCGAAACGCCCTCCGCCGGGGCGGGCTAACGGCTGTGATTGGTCGGTTTTTCTGGATAGTCTATCCCGCTCCACGCCGCTGATCTTTCCCCCCACGCTGGCTAGACTCAGGTTTCCGTTACGTTCATCCAAGGAAACTGTTATGGCAAACCATTCAATCAAGGGAAAAACCGTCCTCATCGCCGGCGGCGCCAAAAACCTCGGCGGGCTGATCGCACGCGATTTGGCTGAACAAGGCGCCAAAGCGGTGGTGATCCACTACAACAGCGCCGCTTCCCAAGCCGAAGCGGAAAAAACCGTCGCCGCCATTCAGGCCGCCGGGGCGCAAGGCGTCGCGCTGCAGGCCGATCTCACCACCGCGGGCGCGGTCGAAAAGCTGTTCGCCGATGCGGTCGCCGCCGTCGGCAAGCCGGATATCGCCATCAATACCGTTGGCAAAGTGCTGAAAAAACCGATGGTCGACATCAGCGAAGCCGAGTACGACGAGATGACGGCGGTCAACGCCAAAACCGCGTTCTTCTTCCTGAAAGAGGCGGGCAAGCACCTCAACGACAACGGTAAAATCTGCACGCTGGTCACCTCGCTGCTCGGCGCCTTCACGCCGTTTTACGCCGCTTACGCCGGCACCAAAGCGCCGGTGGAACACTTCACCCGCGCCGCCGCCAAGGAGTTTGGCGAACGCGGTATCTCCGTGACGGCGGTCGGCCCCGGCCCGATGGACACCCCGTTCTTCTACCCGGCGGAGGGCGCGGACGCCGTGGCCTACCACAAGACGGCAGCGGCGCTGTCGCCGTTCAGCAAAACCGGCCTGACCGATATCGAAGACGTGGTGCCGTTCATCCGCCACCTGGTCAGCGACGGCTGGTGGGTAACCGGCCAAACCATCCTGATCAACGGCGGCTACACCACCAAATAAGTTCGACGGGGGCGGAAATGCCCCCGCACCTGCTCGCGCGCAACCGCACCATGCGGCTACACTCTCTGTCAGAAACGGCGCCAAGGAACAGCAGGTCAACGAGATGGACAGATTCAATCAATACCGCGTATTCGTACAGGTGGCGGAAATGGGCAGCTTTATCCGGGCGGCCCATACGCTGGAGGTGCCGCGCGCCTCGGTGTCCGCCGCCGTGCAACAGCTGGAAACGCAGCTGGGCGTGCGCCTGCTGCACCGCACCACGCGGCAGGTGCGGCTGACCGCCGACGGCGAACAGCTGCTCGAGCGGCTGCGCCCGCTGCTGGCCGAGGTGGAAGACATCGATCAGTCGTTTCAGGCCAGCCAGCGCCAGGCCTCCGGCCGGCTCAGCGTCGACGTGCCGAGCCGCATCGCCCGCCGGCTGATCGCGCCTGCGCTGCCCGGCCTGCTGCGGCGCCATCCCCACCTGCAGCTGGTGCTCGGCTCCGCCGATCGCGCCATCGATCTGGTGCAGGAAGGGGTCGACTGCGCAGTGCGCGTCGGCGATCTGCACGACAGCAGCCTGGTAATGCGCCCGCTCGGCCATATCGCGCTGATCAACTGCGCCAGCCCCGCTTACCTGGGCGAATTCGGCCATCCGCGCCAGCCCGGCGATCTCGTCGAGGGACACTGGAGCATCGGCTACGCCTCGCCCAAAACCGGCCGCGAATCCCACTGGGAATACCTGGCCGACGACGGCCATACGCAACGGCTCGAACTGCCCAGCCGGGTGGTGGTCAACAACGCCGAAAGCTATATCGCCTGCTGCCGCGCCGGGCTGGGGCTGATGCAGATCCCGCGCTACGACGTGCAACACCTGCTCGACGCCGGTGAACTGCTGGAAGTCCTGCCCGGTTACCGCGCCGCCTCCATGCCGATCGCCCTGATCTACCCCCACCGCCGCCAGCGATCGCGCCGCCTGGCGGTGTTTCATGAGTGGTTTGAAAGCCTGCTGCAGCCGCATCTGGAGCGCTGATTGCACATTTAGCGCTATACTTTGTTTAATAACGCTTATAATTCAAGCGGTCAGACCGTCAGCATCCGCATAATCCATAGGCTTTTGCGCCGCGCGGGTGTACAACGAAAGGTATCGGGCGGAGAGATTTTCGATGCGGCGCAGTGTGATCGCCCCAACATATCATTGCGTTATCCGAATGATACTATGGAACCAAAAGCGCCAGGCGGGTAAACGGAACGCCTGCTAACCCTTTTTAATCGGCATGTTTATGGAAGGAGTATTCTTATGGCTTACAAACACATACTGATCGCGGTGGACCTATCCCCGGAAAGCAAGATCCTGGTAGAAAAAGCCGTCTCGATGGCGCGGCCGTACAACGCTAAAGTTTCTCTGATCCACGTCGATGTCAACTATTCCGACCTTTATACCGGCCTTATCGACGTCAATCTCGGCGACATGCAAAAACGCATCTCCGAGGAAACCCATCAGGCGCTGACCGAGCTGTCGCAGAACGCCGGCTACCCGATCACCGAGACCCTGAGCGGCAGCGGCGATCTGGCGCAGGTATTGGTCGATGCCATCAAGAAATACGACATGGACCTGGTGTTGTGCGGCCACCACCAGGACTTCTGGAGCAAGCTGATGTCTTCCGCTCGCCAGCTGATCAATACCGTGCACATCGATATGCTGATCGTGCCGCTGCGCGATGAAGAAGACGAATAAAGTAAGCACTTGCTAACTTAACTGCCCAACGCCCGCGCCCTGCGGGCGTTTTTCATGCCGCCACGCCGATTAATCGCTTGATAATCAACCGCCCTCCGATGATATAGTCGCTAAAGACACAACATCCTCCCCCGGGCATCGCCTATACCCATATCTATAAGAAATAGCGGGGGAAATTTAATGCGAAAAGGAGTTATCCATGGAATATGCCGTATCGGTAGAGTCTTTCCTGTCCTCGTTACAACGCCATAACCCCCACCAGCCGGAATATCTGCAGGCGGTACGCGAAGTGTTCACCTCGCTGTGGCCGTTTATCGAACGTAATCCGCGCTATCGCGAACAGGCGCTGCTGGAGCGCCTGGTAGAGCCCGAGCGCGTCATTCAGTTCCGCGTCAGCTGGGTGGACGATCGCGGCCAGGTGCAGGTCAACCGCGCCTTCCGCGTGCAGTTCAACTCGGCCATCGGCCCCTACAAGGGCGGCATGCGCTTCCACCCGTCGGTAAACCTGTCGATCCTGAAGTTCCTCGGTTTTGAGCAGACCTTCAAGAACGCGTTGACCACCCTGCCGATGGGCGGCGGCAAAGGCGGCTCCGATTTCGATCCGAAGGGCAAAAGCCAGGGCGAGATCATGCGCTTCTGCCAGGCACTGATGACCGAGCTGTATCGCCATCTGGGCCCGGACACCGACGTGCCGGCCGGCGATATCGGCGTCGGCGGCCGCGAAGTCGGCTTTATGGCCGGCATGATGAAAAAACTGTCCAACAATACCGCCTGCGTATTTACCGGCAAGGGCCTCTCCTTCGGCGGCAGCCTGATCCGCCCCGAGGCGACCGGCTATGGCCTGGTGTACTTCACCGACGCCATGCTGCAGCGCCACGGCCTGGGCTTTGAGGGCATGCGGGTGGCGGTGTCCGGCTCCGGCAACGTGGCGCAGTACACCATCGAGAAAGCGCTGGAGCTGGACGCGCGCGTGATCACCGTGTCGGATTCCGGCGGCACCCTGGTGGACGAAGACGGCTTCACCACCGAGAAGCTGGCGCACCTGGCGGAGATCAAAAACCAACGCTATGGCCGGGTGGCGGACTATGCCCGCGAACGCGGCCTGACGTATCTGGCGGGCCAGCAGCCGTGGAACGTGCCGGTGGATATCGCCCTGCCGTGCGCCACCCAGAACGAACTGGATCTCGAGGCGGCGCAGACGCTGATCCGCAACGGGGTGAAGGCGGTGGCGGAAGGCGCCAACATGCCGACCACCATCCAGGCCACCGACGCCTTCCTCGACGCCGGCGTGCTGTTCGCGCCGGGCAAGGCGGCCAACGCCGGCGGCGTCGCCACCTCGGGGCTGGAGATGGCGCAAAACGCCGCGCGCATCGGCTGGCGGGCAGAGAAAGTGGATGTACGTTTACAACATATCATGGCCGATATTCACCACGCCTGCGTGGAATACGGCGGCGAAGGCAAGCAAACCCACTACGTGCACGGCGCGAATATCGCCGGTTTCGTCAAGGTCGCGGACGCCATGCTGGCGCAGGGCGTACTGTAATCCGCCTTAAAGGTGATCTTGTTCACACATCGATTAAGTGCTTCAATGCCGGCCTCTGCGCCGGCATTTTTTTATGCTTTCACGCCATCCAAATGATGCCGATACGTTAAATAAAAGTTAATAATAGGTTATTTATTGCTTCTTAATCGGTAGTAAATTTACCACCACCAAATAATTAAACATTTATTTAACATTAAATACGCCATTATTTTACTTAAATGTGCGCAGATCACATTTCATTAACTTCAGCTACGCCCCCTCTTCCATTCCTTTGTAATCTGCAGCGGTGGAAAAACCGCCACCCCTACAGATAAAAAAAGGTACAGCTAATGAAATTTAACCTCGCATTATTAAATGCATGTGTGGTTTCTGCGTGCATGTTATCGACAACACCTGTGTTCGCCGCTGATAAGTATGAGATTGCCGTGGTCGCTAAAGTGACCGGCATTCCGTGGTTCAACCGCATGGAAGTGGGCGTCAACGAAGCGGCGAAAAAACTCGACGTCAACGCCTACCAGACCGGCCCTTCTACGCCGGATCCGGCCGCGCAGGTCAAGGTGATTGAGGATCTGATCGCCAAGAACGTCAACGCCATCATCGTGGTGCCGAACGACGCCAAGGTGCTGGAGCCGGTGCTGAAAAAAGCGCGCGACAAAGGCATCGTGGTGCTGACCCATGAATCCCCGGACCAGCAGATCGGCCAGTGGGACATCGAGACCATCGACAGCGAGAAATACGCGCAGGCCAACGTCGATGAGCTGGCGAAAGACATGGGCGGCAAAGGCGGCTATGCGATCTACGTCGGCTCGCTGACCGTGCCGCTGCACAACGCCTGGGCCGACTCCGCCATCAAATACCAGAAAGAAAAATACCCGGACATGTTTGAAGTCACCTCGCGCCTGCCGGTGGCGGAAAGCATCGACAAATCCTACGCCACCACGCTGGATCTGATGAAAACCTATCCGCAGATGAAGGGCATCATCGGCTTCGGCTCGCTCGGCCCGATCGGCGCCGGCCAGGCGGTGGCCAAGAAACGCGCCAAGGACAAAATCGCGGTGGTGGGCATCGCCATGCCGGCGCAGGCCGCCCCTTACCTGATGCGCGGCGACATCAAAAAAGCGCTGCTGTGGGATCCGAAAGACGCCGGTTATGCGCTGGTGACGGTGGCCGACCAGCTGCTGCAGGGCAAGGAAGTGAACAAAGACCTGTCGATCGAGGGCCTCGGCAAGGCTGACGTCGATATGGAACACAAAGTGATTCGGTTTAATAAGATTTTGGAAGTCACCAAAGACAACGCCCAATCGCTTGGATTCTGATTTTTCGCGTAATTTCGCCACACCGGGAAAGTAGTTAAACCCTCGTAGGGGCGCAGCATTGCTGCGCCCAGGGCTTCGGCCGCTACGCAAGCACAGGTTAACGTTATGACAGCCTCCCCCGCATTTATCACCCTGGAGAATATCAGCAAGCGATTCCCAGGCGTGCTGGCATTAGACCAGATCAACCTGACGCTGAATAAAGGCGAAGTGCACTGCCTGGCCGGGCAAAACGGCTGCGGCAAAAGCACCATCATTAAAATCATCTCCGGCGTTTATCAGCCGGAAAAAGGCGCCAACATTTCGCTGGAAGGCAAACTCTTCCACGCCCTGACGCCGCAGCTGTCCGGTTATTACGGCATACAGGTGATCTACCAGGACCTGTCGCTGTTCCCCAACCTGACGGTGGCGGAGAACATCGCCATTCACCGTTACCTGCCCGGCGGCCGCTTCTGGGTGCGCAAGCGGGTGATGCGCCAGACGGCGCTCGACGCCATGGCGCGGGTCGGCATACGCATCGACCCCGATAAAAAGGTGGAAAAACTGTCGATCGCCGATCGGCAACTGGTGGCGATTTGCCGCGCCATCGCCGCCGAGGCGCGGTTGGTTATCATGGACGAACCGACCGCCTCGCTGACCCGCCAGGAGGTCGACGGCCTGCTGCGGGTGGTCAACGAGCTGAAGGCGGCCGGCATCTGCGTGGTATTCGTCAGCCACAGATTGGATGAAGTAATGGAAGTCGCCGATCGCATCAGCGTGATGCGCGACGGCAAGCTGGTGGGCACCTGGCCGGCCAGCGAACTGGACAGCCATGAACTGGCGTTCCTGATGACCGGCCAACGCTTCCACTACAGCCCGCTGCCGCCGCTGCCGCCGGCCGAACAGGCGCCGCTGCTCGAGGTGCGCAACCTCAGCCGCGGCGAGAAATACCGCAACGTCAATCTGGCACTGCGCGGCGGCGAGATCGTCTCGATCGTCGGCCTGCTCGGCGCCGGCCGCACCGAACTGTGCCTCAGCCTGTTCGGCATGACGCGGCCGGACAGCGGCGAGATCCGCATCGAGGGCCAGGCGGTGCAGCTGCACAACAACCGCGAAGCGGTGCGCCACGGCATCGGCTATGTGTCGGAGGATCGCCTGACGCAGGGGTTGATCATGGAACAATCCATCTACGACAACACCATCGTCACCGTCTTCGATCGGCTGCATACCTCGCTCGGGCTGTTGGATCACGCCAAGGCGACCGAGCTGGTCAACCGGCTGATCCGCGATCTGAACATCAAGGTGTCCGACAGCGCGTTGCCGGTGAAAACCCTGTCCGGCGGCAACGCCCAGCGCATCGCCATCGCCAAATGGGTGGCGACCCAGCCGAAGATCCTGATCCTCGACTCGCCCACCGTCGGCGTGGACATCGCCAACAAAGAGGGGATCTACCAGATCGCCCGCGATCTGGCGCAGCTGGGCATGGCGGTGCTGATGATCTGCGACGAGATCCCGGAAGCCTATTACAACAGCCATCGGGTGATGGTGATGCGCAAGGGCGAACTGATCGCCGAATTCGCGCCGCACCAGAGTACCGAGCAACAGATCGCCGAGGTGGTGAATGGATAAGTCATTATTGGCCCGCCTGGCCGGGCGGCACGAGTTTTATCTCGGCCTGTTGGTGCTGCTGCTGGCGATCGGCCTGAGCGCCGGCACCGACGAATTCCTGACGCTCGGCAACCTGACCGACGTCGCCACCAGCTACGCCATTCTCGGCATCCTGGCCTGCGGGCTGTTCGTGGTGCTGATCGCCGGCGGCATCGACATTTCGTTCCCGGCGGTCACCGCCATCGCCCAGTATGTGATGGCCAGCTGGGTGATCCAGCACGGCGGCAGCTTCCCGCTGGCGTTCGCCCTGGCGATTGGCGTCGGCCTGCTGCTCGGGCTGGTGAACGGTTTCCTGGTGTACTGGCTGAAAGTGCCGGCGATCATCATCACCATCGCCACCCTTAACCTGTTCTACGGCCTGCTGGTGTACGCCACTAACGGCACCTGGCTGTACGGCTTCCCGGACTGGTTCATGAACGGCATCAACTGGTTCTCGTTCCAGGGCGCCGACGGCTACGACTACGGCCTGACGCTGCCGCTGCTGTGCCTGCTGGGGACCATCGTCGTCACCGGGGTGCTGATGAACCGCACCCGGCTGGGGCGCCAGATCTACGCCATGGGCGGCAACCGCGACGCGGCGTCGCGCCTGGGGTTGAACCTGCTGCGGCTGCATTTTTGCGTCTACGGCTACATGGGCATTCTGGCTGGCGTCGCGGCGGTAGTGCAGGCGCAGATCACCCAGTCGGTGGCCCCCAACTCGCTGCTTGGCTTCGAGCTGACGGTATTGGCGGCGGTGGTGCTGGGCGGCACCAGCATGAGCGGCGGCCGCGGCTCGTTGACCGGCACCCTGCTCGGCGTGGTGCTGCTGGCCTTCCTGCAAAACGGACTGACGCTGCTCAGCGTCTCGGCCTATTGGCACCAGGTATTCAGCGGCGCGATCATTTTGATCAGCATCAGCACCACCGCCTGGAACGAAAAACGCAAGCTGCTCAAGGAGATCTGACATGACGCAGTTAACTCGGTTGATCCCAAGCGATCGGATCATTCGCCTGCAGGGCGCGATCATCATCGCGGTGGCGCTGCTCTTCGCCGGGCTGCTCGGATCGCGCTTCTTCAGCCTCGGCAACTTCCAGTCGATCGCCTCGCAGCTGCCGATCCTCGGCCTGCTGGCGCTCGGCATGGGTATCACCATGCTGACCGGCGGCATCAACCTGTCGATCATCGCCGGCGCCAACGCCTGTTCGCTGGTGATGGCGGCGATCATCGTCAGCCATCCCGACCAGCCGCTGTTCCTGGCGCTGGCGCTGCTGGCCGGCCTGCTGGTAGCGGTGGCGATCGGCGCGCTGAACGGCGCGCTGGTGGCCTGGATCGGCGTCTCGCCAATCCTCGCCTCGCTTGGCACCATGACGCTGATCACCGGCCTGAATATCCTGCTGTCCAACGGCGCGGTGATCTCCGGCTTCCCGGCGGCGATTCAATTTCTCGGCAACGGCGCCGTGCTCGGCGTGCCGGTGGCGCTGATCCTGTTCCTGCTGGTGGCGGCCGGGCTGTGGCTGCTGCTGGAGCACACCACGCTGGGCCGCAGCCTGTACCTGATCGGCTCTAACGAACAGGCCACCCGCTTCAGCGGCGTGAACACCGCACGGGTGCAGATCGCGGTGTATATCCTGTCGGCGCTGCTCGGCTGGGGCGCCGCCCTGCTGATGATGGCCAAGTTCAACTCGGCCAAGGCCGGCTACGGCGAATCTTATCTGCTGGTGACCATTCTGGCCTCGGTGCTGGGCGGCATTAACCCGGACGGCGGTTTCGGCCGTATTCTGGGGCTGGTGCTGGCGCTGATCGTGCTGCAAATGTTGGAAAGCGGCCTCAATCTGCTGGGGGTCAGCAGCTACCTGACCATGGCCCTGTGGGGCGGCGTGCTGATCCTGTTTATCGCGTTACAGAATCGAAAAGCCTGAGGAGAAAATAATGGCGAGCTATTTTATTGGCGTAGATGTGGGCACCGGAAGCGCGCGCGCGGGCGTATTCGATCTCAATGGCCACATGGTCGGTCAGGCCAGCCGGGCCATCGATCTGTACCGGCCGAAGGCGGATTTCGTCGAGCAGTCATCGGATAACATCTGGCAGGCGGTGTGCAATGCGGTGCGCGACGCGGTCAACCAGGCCGACATCAACCCGATCCAGGTCAAGGGGCTGGGCTTCGACGCCACCTGTTCGCTGGTGGTGCTGGATAAAGAGGGCAAGCCGCTGACCGTCAGCCCCTCCGGCCGCACCGAACAGAACATCATCGTGTGGATGGATCACCGGGCGATCGCCCAGGCCGAGCGCATCAACGCCACCAAACACCGGGTGCTGGACTTCGTCGGCGGCATCATTTCGCCGGAGATGCAGACGCCGAAACTGCTGTGGCTGAAACAGCACATGCCCACCACCTGGGCCAACGCCGGTTACCTGTTCGATCTGCCGGACTTCCTCACCTGGCGCGCCACCCAGGACGCCACCCGTTCGCTGTGCTCGACGGTGTGCAAGTGGACCTATCTCGGCCACGAACAGCGCTGGGACAAGAGCTACTTCCAGCAGATCGGGCTGGAAGACGTGCTGGAACATGACGCGGCCAAGATCGGCAGCGACGTCAAAATGATGGGCGAGCCGCTGGGCCACGGCCTGACCCAGCGCGCCGCCAGCGAGATGGGGCTGATCGCAGGCACGGCGGTGAGCGTGTCGATCATCGACGCCCACGCCGGCACCCTCGGCACGCTGGGCGCCACCGGCGTCTCCGGCGAGGTGGCCGACTTCAACCGCCGCGTCGCGCTGATCGGCGGCACCTCCACCGGCCACATGGCGATGTCGCGCACCGCGCGCTTTATCGGCGGCGTCTGGGGGCCGTATTACTCGGCGATCCTGCCGGAATACTGGCTGAACGAGGGCGGCCAGTCCGCCACCGGCGCGCTGATCGACCACGTCATCCAGTCGCACCCGTGCTACCCGGAGCTGCTGGCGCAGGCGAAAACCCAGGGACAGACCATCTATGAAGTGCTGAACGCCATTCTGCGCCGCATGGCCGGCGAGCCGGAGAATATCGCCTTCCTGACGCAGGACATCCATATGCTGCCGTACTTCCACGGCAACCGCTCGCCGCGCGCCAACCCGACGCTGACCGGCATCCTGACCGGGCTGAAGCTGTCGCGCACGCCGGAGGACATGGCGCTGCACTACCTGGCCACCATTCAGGCCATCGCGCTCGGCACCCGCCACATCATCGAAACCATGAACCACAGCGGCTACAGCATCGACACCATCATGGCCAGCGGCGGCGGCACCAAGAACCCGATCTTCGTGCAGGAGCACGCCAACGCCACCGGCTGCGCCATGCTGCTGCCGGAGGAGAGCGAAGCGATGCTGCTGGGCGGCGCCATGATGGGCACCGTGGCGGCGGGCGTGTTCGACACCCTGCCGGAGGCGATGAGCGCCATGAGCCGCATCGGCAAGACGGTCACGCCGCAGACCAACCAGATAAAAAGCTACTACGACCGCAAATACCGGGTATTCCACGAGCTGTACAACGACCACATGAAATACCGCCGGTTGATGCAGGAGGAGGCGTGATGCAGCAGGAATGGCGGCAGGCCGTGCAGGGTTGGCAAACCTACAGCCAGGAGCTGGCGCAGCTGGGCGAGCGCCTCGACGCGCGCACCTGGCAACGGCTGCTGGCGCTGCTGGCCGACTGCCGCGGTAAAATCGCCGTCACCGGCGTCGGCACCTCGGGGATTGCGGCGCGCAAGATAGCCCACATGCTGGCCTGCGTGGAACGGCCGGCGGTCTACCTCGACGCCACCGGCGCGGCGCACGGCGATCTGGGTTTTCTGCGCGCCGACGATCTGCTGATCCTGATCTCGCGCGGCGGCAATTCCGACGAGCTGACCTGCCTGCTGCCGACGCTGCAGGCCAAGGGGGTGCCGCTGATCGCGGTGACGGAAAACCCGCATTCCGCCATCGCGCAGGCGGCGCAGCTGACGATCGCCACCGGGGTGCAAAAGGAGATAGATCCGCTGAACATGCTGGCCACCACCTCAATTGTGCTGGTGCTGGCGATCTTCGACGCCGCCTGCGCCTGCCTGATGGCGCGCAGCGGTTACGACAAGGAGGCCTTGCTGGCGGTGCATCCGGGCGGCGACGTGGGGAAAAGTTTGCGGGAGGAAAACTGAGGGCCCGACACCGCGGGCCCGTCAGACATTACAGCGGCATGTAGATATCGAAACGGTGGCTTTTGGTCAGCGTGGCGGCGTGCGCCGGCACGTCGGCCAGCGGCGGCGCGTAGTCCGGACGTTTCACCACCACGCGCTTGGTCGCCAGGCGGCGCGCCGGCTCCAGCAGGCCGTCGGCGTCATCGTCGCTGCCCACCAGCGATTGAAACACCCGCATCTCTTTTTTCACCAGCGCGCTTTTTTGCTTGTGCGGGAACATCGGATCGAGATACACCACCTCGGGGCGCGGGCTGAGATCCGCCAGCGCCGTCAGGCTGGAGGCGTGCAGCAGCGTCAGACGCTCGCGCAGCCACGGGCCGATTTCCGCATCCTGATAGCCACGCTGCAGACCGTCGTCCAGCAACGCCGCCACCACCGGATTGCGCTCCAGCATCCGTACCCGGCAGCCCAGCGCCGCCAGCACGAAGGCGTCGCGCCCCAGCCCGGCGGTAGCGTCCACCACGTCCGGCAGATAGCTGCCCTTGATGCCGACCGCTTTGGCCACCGCCTCGCCGCGGCCGCCGCCGAAGCGGCGCCGGTGCGCCATGGCGCCGGAGACGAAATCAACGTAGATCCCGCCGAGTTTCGGCTCGTCGCGCTTGCGCAGCTCCAGCCGCTGCGGGGTCAGTACCAGCGCCATCGGCGCGTCGTCGTCGGACACCAGCTGCCAGCGCTGCGCCAAAACAGACAAGGCGCCGGGATCGGCGCCTGCTTCACACAATAAACACACGCTCACGTGTCGGGTTATCCTTTAATGCCGTAATGGCGCAGCATAGCATCCAGCTGCGGCTCGCGGCCACGGAAGCGTTTGAACAGCGCCATCGGCTCTTCCGACCCGCCGCGCGACAGGATGTTGTCGAGGAAGGATTTGCCGGTTTCGGCGTTGAAAATCCCCTCTTCTTCGAAGCGCGAGTAAGCGTCGGCCGACAGCACTTCCGCCCACAGGTAGCTGTAGTAACCCGCCGCGTAGCCGCCGGCGAAGATGTGGCTGAAGGCGTGCGGGAAGCGGCCCCAGCTTGGCGAAGGCACCACCGCCACCATTTTCTTCACTTCCGCCAGCGTCGGCAGGATCTGCGCGCCTTTTTCCGGGCTGTATTCGAAGTGCATGCGGAAATCGAACAGGCCGAACTCCAGCTGGCGCAGGATGAACAGCGCCGCCTGGTAATTCTTGGCCGCCAGCAGCTTGTCGAGCATGGCCTTCGGCAGCGGCTCGCCGCTCTGGTAATGGCCCGAGATAAACGCCAGCGCTTCCGGCTCCCAGCACCAGTTTTCCATAAACTGGCTCGGCAGTTCGACCGCATCCCACGGCACCCCGTTGATGCCGGAGACGCCGGCGGTATCGATCTGCGTCAGCATGTGGTGCAGACCGTGGCCGAACTCGTGGAACAGCGTGGTCACTTCGTTATGGGTGAACAGCGCCGGCTGGTCGCCCAGCGGGCGGTTGAAGTTGCAGGTCAGGTAAGCGACCGGTTTTTGCAGCGTGCCGTCGGCCTTGCGCAGGCTGCCGACGCAGTCGTCCATCCAGGCGCCGCCGCGTTTGTTTTCGCGGGCGTACAGATCGAGGTAGAAGCTGCCGCGCAGCTCGCCGTTAGCGTCGAACAGATCGAAGAAACGCACGTCCGGATGCCAGGTCTCCACGTCTTTACGCTCTTTGGCGGTGATGCCGTAGATGCGTTTCACCACTTCGAACAGCCCTTCCACCACCCGCTGTTCCGGGAAGTACGGGCGCAGCTGCTCGTCGCTGATGGAGAACAGGTGCTGCTTCTGTTTTTCGCCGTAATAGGTGATGTCCCAGGCTTCGAGCTCGTCCACGCCATAGTGCTGTTTGGCGAAGGCGCGCAGCTGCGCCAGCTCCTGCTCGGCCTGCGGGCGGGCGCGCTTGGCCAGATCGCTCAGGAAGCCGATCACCTGCTCCGGGCTCTCCGCCATTTTGGTCGCCAGCGACTTATCGGCGTAGGTATCGAAGCCCAGCAGCTGAGCCAGCTCGTGGCGCAGCGCCAGCGTTTCCGCCATCACTTCGCTGTTGTCCCATTTGCCGGCGTTCGGCCCCTGATCGGAGGCGCGGGTGGCGAAGGCGCGGTACATCTCTTCGCGCAGCGCGCGGTTGTCGGCGTAGGTCAACACCGGCAGGTAGCTCGGCATGTCCAGCGTCAGCAGCCAGCCGTCCTGCTCTTTGGCCTGCGCCATCGCCTGTGCCTGCGCCAGAGCGCTCTCCGGCAGGCCGCTCAGCTCGGCTTCGTCGGTAATCAGTTTGCTCCAGCCCATGGTGGCGTCGAGCACGTTGTTGCTGTAGGTGGAACCCAGTTCGGACAGGCGCGCGACGATCTCGCCGTAGCGCTGCTGTTTATCCGCCGACAGGCCGATGCCCGACAGTTCGAAATCGCGCAGCGCGTTGTCCACCGCCTTGCGCTGCGGCACGCTCAGCGCCTCGAACGCCGCGCCTTCTTTCAGGCTGCGGTAGGCCTGGTACAGCCCTTCGTGCTGGCCAACCCAGGTGCCGTATTCAGACAGCAGCGGCAGCGCCTGCTCATAGGCGGCGCGCAGCTCCGGGCTGTTTTTCACCGAGTTCAGGTGCCCGATCGGCGACCAGATGCGCGACAGGCGATCGTCCGACTCCGCCAGCGGCTGACACAGATTATCCCAGGTGAACGGCCCCGGCTGCGCGACCACGCGCTCTACCGCGGCGCGGCAGTCCGCCAGCGCGGATTGCACCGCAGGCACGATATCTTCAGGGCGGATCGCCGAGAACGGCGGCAGGGAAAACGGGGTCAGCAACGGATTTGTCATAGGGCAGTCCTGATTAGCGTTGGGGCCCGCCGCGGGGGCGAGCCTTAAAATGCGTATGAATCTCTAACATGGAGCCAGACAACAGGAAAATCAATGCCCGGCGTTGATCGTTCGTGCCTTAAACGGCGCTTTGGCGGATGCGGGCGGCCAGCGCCGCCAGCCGATCGTCGTCGGCGCGCGCGGCGTCGTGGGAGGAGATATAGCCCTCGTAACGTTCGAAAAACTTCGGCGAGGTCGATTCGATCGGCCGCCACTGATCCAGCGACGCGGTGCCGTGCAGCGGGATCAGTTTGGCATGCACATGGTCGACGCCGTAGCCCTCGAACACCATGCCGCAGCGGCCGACGTCGTCGAACGCGCGGTCCAGCTGCTTCGCCACCCGCTTGGTCGCCAGCATCAGCGCGCTCAACACCTCGTCCGGCAGGTCAAAGGCGTAGCTCGGGTGGTGCGCCTTGGGGATCACCACGCTGAAGCCGTCGGTGTTGGGAAAGATGGACAGGAAGGCCAGATGGTCGTCGTCTTCCCAGATTTTATGGCACGGCGCCTTGCCTGCCACGATGTCGCAAAAAATGCAGCTCATCCTTTCTCCTTGTGATTCACAGCGTTTCAACGCGTTCGAACTCTTCGAACACCAGCCACATGTCCGGCGCAAAAGTGCCCTCGCGGGTAAAGAACGCCTGATGCCCCTCGCGCCAAAACGCCAGACTTTTGTCGCCTTCACCCTCTTTGGCCGCCATCTCGGCGGTCACCTGGTCGTAGCGCACCAGGCGCAACGCCAGGGTTTTGATCACGCAGGCCGGTTCGCCGCGGCCGTCGAGAATAATGTTATCGTCGCCGATCATCGGCGTTTGCTCCCGGCGATAGCTCGCATAGGAGCTGCAGGTGGCGGTCTTTTCCCCGCTCAGCACCAACTGCAGCAGTTCATCGGCCAACTCGGGGCCGTCGCCGAACGCCCAGCGCGCCGCGTCGGGGTAGTTCGCCAAAATCGCCTGTTTGCTCATCGTCCTGTCCCTTTCTGTGAACGTCTGCGGCAACGGAGTCCAGTTTTTCCCGGCCAGACAGTTTATACTGTGCAGATTATAAGCCTTATTGCATTGAATGCTCCGTCTGCGGAGCACAAGGAATCGCCACCCGTCATGTTAAGTTATCGCCACAGTTTCCACGCCGGCAACCACGCCGACGTGCTCAAACACACCGTTCAGAGCCTGATCATCGAGTCGCTGAAGGAAAAAGAGAAGCCGTTCCTGTATCTGGATACCCACTCGGGCGCAGGCCGTTATCAGCTCAGCGGCGAACACGCCGAGCGCACCGGCGAATACCTGGAAGGCATCGGCTTGCTGTGGCAGCGCGACGATCTGCCGGAAGAGCTGGCGGCCTACATGAGCGTGGTACACAACTTCAACCGTTCCGGCACGCTGCGCTACTATCCCGGCTCGCCGCTGATCGCCCGCCAGCTGCTGCGCCCGCAGGACAAAATTCACCTGACCGAGCTGCACCCGAGCGACTACCCGCTGCTGCGCAGCGAGTTCCAGAAAGACGAACGCGCCAAAGTGCAGCGCGCCGACGGCTATCAGCAGCTGAAATCCCAGCTGCCGCCCCTGTCGCGCCGCGGCCTGATCCTGATGGACCCGCCGTATGAAATGAAGACCGATTACCAGGACGTGGTCAAAGGCATTCAGGAAGGCTACAAGCGTTTCGCCACCGGCACTTACGCGCTGTGGTACCCGGTGGTGATGCGCCAGCAGATCAAACGCATGCTGCGCGATCTGGAAGCCACCGGCATTCGCCGTATTCTGCAGATCGAACTGGCGGTGAAACCCGACAGCGATCAGCGCGGCATGACCGCCTCCGGCATGATCGTCATCAACCCGCCGTGGAAACTGGAACAGCAGATGAAAAACGTGCTGCCGTGGCTGCACAAGGTGCTGGTGCCGTCGGGCATCGGCCACCATCTGGTGAACTGGGTGGTACCGGAATAATCCCCGGCAGGGCGCGGTTCGCCGCGCCCTGCGTCCACCTATCGCAGCCATCGACGCAATCTTTGCGACAAACCCCGGTCAGGCGTTAAACTCTTACCCTCTTCAAATTCACAACTCATGGAAATCCCAGATGACGAAACATTACGATTATCTAGCAATTGGCGGCGGCAGCGGCGGTATCGCATCGATCAACCGGGCAGCCATGTACGGCCAAAAGTGTGCGCTGATTGAAGCCAAAGAGCTGGGCGGCACCTGTGTAAACGTGGGTTGTGTACCGAAAAAAGTCATGTGGCACGCGGCGCAGATCGCCGAGGCCATCCATCAGTACGGCCCGGACTACGGCTTCGACACCACCGTCAACGCCTTCGACTGGAAGAAGCTGGTCGCCAACCGCACCGCCTATATCGACCGCATCCACAACTCCTACGACAACGTGCTGGGCAAGAACAAGGTCGACGTGATCAAAGGCTTCGCGCGCTTCGTGGATGCGCACACCGTGGAAGTGAACGGCGAGACCATCACCGCCGACCACATCCTGATCGCCACCGGCGGCCGCCCGAGCCACCCGGCGATTCCGGGTGCGGAATACGGCATCGACTCCGACGGCTTCTTTGAGCTGGACGCCATGCCGAAGCGCGTCGCCGTAGTCGGCGCCGGCTATATCGCCGTGGAGATCGCCGGCGTGCTGAACGCGCTGGGCGCGGAAACGCACCTGTTCGTGCGCAAGCACGCGCCGCTGCGCAGCTTCGATCCGATGATCGTCGAAACCCTGGTGGAAGTGATGAACACCGAAGGGCCGAGCCTGCACACCGAATCGGTGCCGAAAGCGATCGTCAAGAACGCCGACGGCAGCCTGACGCTGCAGCTGGAAAACGGCAAGGCATTCACCGTCGACAGCCTGATCTGGGCCATCGGCCGCGAACCGGCGACCGACAACCTGAACCTCGGCGTTACCGGGGTGAAGACCAACGATCAAGGCTACATTGACGTCGATAAGTTCCAGAATACCAACGTCAAAGGCATCTACGCGGTGGGCGACAACACCGGCGCGGTAGAGCTGACCCCGGTCGCCGTGGCCGCCGGCCGCCGCCTGTCCGAGCGCCTGTTCAACAACAAGCCGGACGAGCACCTGGATTACAGCAACATCGCCACCGTGGTGTTCAGCCACCCGCCGATCGGCACCGTCGGCCTGACCGAGCCGGAAGCCATCGAGAAGTTCGGGGCGGACAACGTGAAGGTATACAAATCCTCCTTCACCGCCATGTACAGCGCCGTGACGCAGCACCGCCAGCCGTGCCGCATGAAGCTGGTGTGCGCGGGTAAAGAAGAGAAGATCGTCGGCCTGCACGGCATCGGCTTCGGCATGGATGAAATCCTGCAGGGCTTCGCGGTAGCGGTGAAGATGGGCGCCACCAAGAAGGACTTCGACAACACCGTGGCGATCCACCCGACCGCGGCGGAAGAGTTCGTTACCATGCGCTAACCGCTGCGGTTAGCCCATTCTCAGGCCGGTAAACACCGGCCTGTTCTTTTTGTGCGGTTTACTATTCCCTTCGCACCCGCCTGCTTTTTCTGCCATTATTCTGCCTGATAAATTAGCGGGACTGATACAACCTCCCCGCGCCTCTGGAGAACACCGATGCTGTTCAAACTATGCAAAACCCTTGCGATGGCCTGCGTGGCCCTGATTATCGCCCAGAGCAGCGCGCTCAGCTTTACCCTGGAAGTGGCGGGCAAGATCGACAACGTGACCGACCCGGTCAACAAAAGCTATCTGTTCACCGATAAGCAGCTGTTGGCGATGCCGGTGCGCAGCATCACCACCTCCACGTCCTGGACGCCGCAGAGAAAATTCGAAGGAATTTCGGTGGCCGATATCCTGGAGCGCGTCGGCGCCAAGGGCGAGACGCTGACCTTCTACGCGCTGAACGATTATTACATCGACGTGCCGCTGTCCGACGTCAAAAAGTACAACATGATCCTGGCCTACAAGATGGACGGGGAAATGCTGAAGCTCAGAAACTTCGGCCCGCTGTTCCTGGTTTACCCGCGCGACGCCGCCGGGCCTGAACTGAACTCGCCGTTGTACAACTCGCGCTTTATCTGGCAAGTCGACAGGATCGTGATCAAATGAAGCTGACGACCTTTAAGAACGGCAGCAGGCTGGCGATCCCGGCGATCTTCGCCGCGCTGTTTCTGGTGGCGTCGACCGTCACGCTCTATTACTACAGCGCCACCCTGTCGAAGAAAGGGCTGTATGCCATCGCCGGCACGCAGGAGAACTACTCGTGGTCGATCGCCAAGTTCTCCATCAAGCTGGCGGAATTCGACACCTTCGTCGAGCAGCAGAGCCACGCTCCGCAGGTCGACAACGACAATCTTCGGCTGCGGTTCGAAATCCTCTATTCGCGCTTTTACGTGCTGGAAACCGTCTCCGAATCGACCCAGCCGCTGTACGCCGAGCCGGGCTACCCGGAAGTGGTCAAACAGATGCGCCTGCAGATGGATCGCATCGATAAGCTGTTGGACAGCCCGAAAATCGACTTCGACCAGGTTTTCGCGGCCATGAAGGCCATCAAGCCTTACGCCATCGAAATGGCCAACCTGACCGACCACGCCGAGGTGAAGCAGCGCACCGCCGCCTATGAGGACTACATCGAGAAACGGCACATCATTTTCTATGGGCTGGTGATCGTCATGTTCTCGGTGATTGCGCTGATCGCCATCACCCTGATCGTGTTCCGCCAGCAGCGGCTGACCATTCGCCAGCAGGCCAAGGCGATCGAGGCGGAGAAAGCGACTCGCACCAAGAACGCCTTCCTCGGCGCCATCGGCCACGAGCTGCGCACCTCGTTGCAGAGCGTGATGTCGGCCATCGACGTACTGGTGAACACCCGGGTGTCGGTGGAGCATGCGGACACTTTCCAGCGGCTGGAGACCGCCGCGCAGCAAATCGAAAGCCAGATGAAAGATCTGACCGACTATGCGCACCTCGACAGCGGCATGATGGAATTGCGCATCGTGCCGTTCGACGCGCAGAAGCTGATCGCGGAGACCGCCAACGAAATCGCCACCCTGACCCGCAAAGAGCAGGTCAAACTCAGCTGCGAGGTGGAGTGCAGCCACCTGCTGGTGCACTCCGATCCGCTGCGCATCCGGCAGATTATCGTCAACCTGCTGACCAACGCCTACAAATACACCGAAAGCGGCAGCATCACGCTGCACAGCTGCCTGCGCCGCCAACCGGGCGGCAGTTCGTTGATCATCGAAGTGACCGACACCGGCATCGGTATCGAAAAAGACCAGCTCGATCAGATCTTCAAACCCTTTACCCAGTTGGATCAGTCGCATACCAAGCAGTATGCCGGCGTAGGGATGGGGCTGGCGATCGTGCACGGCCTGGTGACGTTGCTCGACGGCACCATCACGGTGTACAGCGAAATCAAGAAGGGCAGCACCTTTATCGTCAGCATTCCGGTGCAGATCAGTGAAGACGAACGTGCCGACGAGCCCGCCGCCGCCAATGCTTCTCTGCAGCAGAAGCCGCAGCAGGTCCTGGTGGTGGATGACAACAAGTCGGTGGGTGACGCCTTTGCGGCGCTATTGGACAAGCTGGGCTATCAGCACGAACTGTGCGACTCGCCGGAGCGCGCGCTGCAGAAGCTGCTCAGACGCCCTTACGACGCGCTGTTGCTGGATCTGCAGATGCCGGGCATCGACGGGGCCGCCCTGGCCAGGCAGCTGCGCAACCGTCGCGGCCCCAACCGCCATGTGCCGATCATCGGCATCAGCGCCTACACGCCGGAGCAGCTGACGGCGGACCAGCGCGCCCTGTTCGACAACTACCTGATGAAGCCGGTCCGGCTGGATGCGCTGTCGAGCGCGCTGGCCGAGGTGTTCCCCGCTAAAGATTAAAACAGCGTTGCAGTGCGGCTTCGATCACATGGAGCCGCACCGGCTTTTCATAAGGGCCGAGCACGTCGTACTCGCGCATCGCCTGAGCGATTTCCGACTCGCGTCGGTCGGTCCCCAGCTCGCCGGTCAGCACCAGTACCGGCGCATCCGGGTTGTCGGAGGCGCGGATAGTGGCGATACAGCGATCCGCCGTTTCCTCACCGATCAGCCAGTCCACCACGTAGCCGTCGAACAGACTTTGCTGCAATGCCTGACAGAAGCTGTCGACGTCGTAAAACGCCACCGCGTTGAAACCGCAGCCGCCGAGATACTTGGCCAGCTCATCGGCCGCCTGATGCGAATCGTCCAATACCGCGATGCTCAGCCGCTCGTCGTCGCCGAAGCCGGGCCGGATTTCGATCAGATCGACACCGTAACGCGGGCCTGCCGGCGCCTCATCGGCGCGATAGATATGCCACTGCCCTTCCACGCGCAGCGCCACAAACTCCGCCGGCCGCCCGGCAACAAGCTCGTCGCCGATGTGCCCGACGCAAGGTATCGCCACCCCCGCCACGACAAAGATGGCATCGCGCGCCATGTTTGGCTCGGGCGTCTCGTGTTCGGCGCTCAAATCGGCGATCGCCGCCGGCGTTTCTCCCAGCGCGGCCGCGACGCTGTTGATCTGCTCCAGCGTCCAAGGGCTTTGCCCTTTCAGTTTGCGGTGCGCATGTGAAAAACTCAGATCCAAGATGCGGCTGAGCTCTCGGGCATGCTGACGTTTTCCAATCCCGTAATGTAAAAACAGCTCCCTGACCCGATTGGCAATCGACTGTGAATCGAATTTTTGGTGATTGTTATCCATTTGTTCCTTCGATTTTTTTTACTGATTTATCAGTCGTTTTGATTATTTCTGCTGAAAAAGCCACATCTAAAACTAGCATCTCATGCAATTATGCGTTAAAAACGTTGCTTGACATACCATGTTGCATCGTCAAACATGGTATCAAAAGAGACATACAGCAATACACTATAAAAAATAACACCAGCACGTTTTTTAATAATAACCATAGTAACACCAGGGAAAATTTGTTCCGTTGCCGCTACTGAGACGATGAGCACATCGCTCGGACTGCACAAGCAAAACGGGGCTTGAGCCTTTAGCGCTAATCTGTTTTACCCACTTTTGAGCCGGGATCCGTCAGGGTCCCGGTTTTTTATTGCCCCTGGCGCCGCGCCATCATACGGACTCACCCCGCAGCCGCAAATAAAAACGGAGCCGGCATGCCGGCTCCGTTGTCCTTGAGATCGCCGTTGAAGGTCAGAAGCGCCAGGTGAAGCCGGCGTTGACGCTGTTGTCCTGGTGGTGCTGCGACAGCAGCCCGCCGTAGCCCAGCGACAGCGTGGCGTTTTCGTTCACCGCCACTTCCGCCCCCGCCTTCAGCACCATCCCGTCGCGCGAGACCGGCACGCTGTCCACCACGAACGGCGCGTTACCGCCGTTGAACCGCAGCCCGGTGCCTCGCTCCAGCCCGCCGTACTGGTGTTGCCACCCCAGCTCGCTGCGCAGCGCCACCGTCGTGCCCGCGCTCACCTGCCAGGCGGTATCCGCACGCAGGCCCAGCGTCGACACCGTCGCATCCGTGTGCTGTTTATCCCCGCGCAAGGCCGCCGCGCCGCCGCTTTCCGCGATGCCGTTGTTCTCGAAGTTCACGTACGCCAGGTTCACGAACGGCTCCAGGTTCAGCCACTCACCCTGCACGCTGTAACCCGCTTCCGCGAACAGCTGCTCGGTGCGCGCGCTGTACTTCGCCGTGTCGCGGTCCGACTGCATCCCGTAGTTCACCGACCGCTTG
>NZ_RXKV01000031.1:0-1042 GCF_016805595.1 Serratia sp. 4542 | reverse complement strand
TGAGCAGGGCAAGCCGGTGCTGGTTCCGCGTGATACCTGGCGCAAGACCAACATTCAGATCCTCGGCCTGCCCGGGAGCGGCAAGAGCGTGATGGCCACCAACGCGCTCATTCGCTGCGTACGCGATTTCGGGGACGCGGTGGTGTACTTCGACCCCAAAGGGGACGCATGGGCGCCGCACGTCTTCCGGGCGCACTGTCCGGACTTCACCCTGCTGGATCTGCGGCCGGGGAAACCGGCGCAGCTGAATCTGTTCCGCGATCTCGACCAGTACGCGCTGAAAAACCTGCTGATTGCCGGGCTTAACCTGGGCGAGACCGGCGACGTGGCGGACCACTACCGCATCAGCGAGCAGAAAGCGGCGAAGCTGATTGCGGAGCAGTTTCCGCAGGGGGCAAACATTCAGCAGGTGCTGGCGGCGGCGTACGCGCTGCCGGAGGCCCTGAAAAAGGACGTGAAGGGGTTGATCACTAGGCTGGAAAACGTCGCTGACCTGAGCGTCCTGCAGACGGACAGTGGCATCGATGTGGCGGGGATTATCAACGGCGGCGGCTGCCTGTACGTTATCGGCTCGATGGACGACGAGGCGGTGATCCGTGTGCAAAAAATGCTGTTTGCCCGCTGCGCGCAAATCATCATTGCGCGGGACGAGTTCCGGGAGTGGCCACACGTCAGCGTGATGCTCGATGAAATTAAATATCTGCTGTCGAAGTATGTACTGAACGCACTGGGGACGCTGCGCAGCCGGGACTGCAATCTGTTGCTCGCGCACCAGTCGCTGGGCGATTTCGGGCAGTGCGGGCAGGATCTGCCCGCTGAATTTGTGAAAACCACGGTACTGGATAACACGCCGATCCGCTGGTTTTACCGGGCGGCCAGCCTGGAGTCCGCGCAGTGGGCGGCGGGGCAGACCGGGGAAATCAGGGTGGACGTGGAGCGCCGCCGTGCCAGCCGGGAGGCGGGGAACGTGGAGCATATCAGCGGGGACAGCTTCATCCAGAAGGAGGCGCGGCCGCTGTTTGACGTGAACACCCTGCAACAC